>DASUBD010000595.1:0-4083 GCA_035763445.1 Candidatus Angelobacter sp. | reverse complement strand
CTTCAACTTCAACCCATTGAGTGGCGGCACATCAATTCTTGCGTCATGGATCCTGATTGTTCTGTTCCTGCGTCCAAGTGGCGAGATCCTGAAGAAGGTCTTTGCGCGCACCTTTAAGCAGATGTGGGGAGCGCTGCTGGTGGCGTTCTTTATCTTTGCCGTGGCTTACATCTTTGTGTTCGCAGGTCTCGCAAACTCGCTGGCTTTCGGATTCTCCAAAGTTGGCTGGCCATTTGTGATTCTGGCCCCGATTCTCGGCTGGATTGGTGTGGCGCTGTCAGGTAGCAATACCTCCACGAACGCCATGTTTGGTCCGATCCAGGCTGTGACCGGCAGGCTGCTTGGTTTACCCGTCCTTCTTGGACCGACCTTGAACTCGCTGGGAGCTGAAGTCGGCAAGCCCATTGCGCCGCAGACCGCCAGCGTGGGCGTTTCCACCAGCCGGTTTGTCCGCAGTGAAGGCGAGGTTATCCGACACAACATGGCATGGACCCTCATCGTTCTGGGTTACCTGATTCTCATCGGTTTGTTTTTCTACTTTGTCTTGCCGAATGCGATGAATCTGAAAACGTAAGTTAAGCCAGTGTGATGTTTATGAAGCACCGCTGCCAACGGCGGTGCTTTTTATTTGCAGTCATTGCGTTGGTGAACCCGAATTTGCCCTCTCGTCCGAACGGTTTTTGACGATGAGTATGGTTCTGGTGCTTTTGCCCCTTGCTGATGAGAGATTCCGGAAGCATACACCTGATAAAATAATTGCGACCACTTTACTACACGGCGCGGAGAGGTGCGTGAGTGGTTGAAACGAGCCGCCTCGAAAGCGGCCATACCTTAACGGGTATCGGGGGTTCGAATCCCTCCCTCTCCGCCAGACAGCAATCAGCACTCGGCATTCAGCATTCAGCCAGAACACATCTGCTTCAGCGATCCTCCTATGCGAATCGCGATTGTCTCCGATATACATGGAAACTTAACCGCGCTTGAGGCTGTGATTGCCGACCTGCGCACGCAGTCGCCAGACCTGGTGCTCCAGGGAGGGGACTTGCCCTACGGCGGCCACGCTGCTGAAGTGATGGACCGGGTTGCAGAGTTGGGCTGGCCCGGGGTGGTAGGCAACACCGACGAGGTGCTTTGGAAGACAGACGGCATAGAGCGCATGCTGACCGAAGCTCCGAAGCTGGGCTCACTGTTGAAGATGATTGAGGAATGCGCTGTGGCAACAAGGGACTTGATCGGTGAGCCTCGTATGAAGCAGTTGCAAGCTCTGCCTATGGAACTCAGGCAGGGTGACTTGGTGCTACTGCATGCCGCTCCGGGGGATCTGTGGAAAGCACCCATGGATCCATCCGACGATGCGGCGCTGGAAAGTGTGTATGGTTCGCTTGGCGCGAAAACCGTGGTTTATGGCCACATTCATCGACCGTTTATAAAGAAACTTTCGAGCTTTACGGTTTGCAATAGCGGAAGCGCGGGAATGCCTTACGATGGCGATCCCAGGGCTTCTTATCTGCTGTTAACAGATGGCCGGCCAGAGATACGGCGCGTGGAATATGACATTGAACGCGAGATCAAGAGCCTCTTAGCCTCGGACTATCCTCACAAAGAATGGCTGGCAGAAGTGAGACGGCGAGGAGCGTATATCGCACCACAGTAAAGCTTCCGAACTTCCAGTGGAAGATTAAGAAATTCTGAAGAACATCTTTCGCGCGATTGAATGCCACTAGTCGATTTCCGTGAATTAATTCCAGATTTCTTTCTGACACCAACAGACGCTTAGAATAGCAACCCACTGTATCAGCCCAGCATCATCACTGTTACCTACCCGATCACAACCGCACCTGAGCTACCACGCCCGACAGGGCCTCTCGACCGAGAGGAGGAAACATCATGACAATTGCAAAGAATGTTTATTCTATTCATGCCCATTTCTGCATCGCGGTGCTCTTATCCATTCTGGTAGCGGTCGCCGCTCCAGCAAACGCTCAGACCTACACTGACTTGCATAACTTCAATAGCAATCGCGGCCCGAATGACCCTTTTTTCAGCATCATCGCCCAAGGCCGTGATGGGGCCATGTACACCACCAGTCAACAAGGTTTTACCGGTGGACAAGGCGATGTATTCAAGATCACCCCGCAAGGAAACGTAACGGTGCTGCATGAATTTAAGGGGCCTGATGGGGAAGTCCCGATTGGCGGCCTCACTCTCGCCACAGATGGCAAGTTTTATGGCACCACCTCCTCCGGTGGCGCTTTCGGCTTTGGCACCATCTTCAGTATCACCGCAGGCGGCACGCTGCAGACGTTGTATTCATTCCGAGACAAGAAAGACGGTTCAGTGCCCCAGGCAGCGCCCATTGAAGGGGAGGATGGCGACTTTTATGGAGTCTCCAGCAGTTGCACCGGTCTTGGAGAGAATAACCGTTGCTTGACCGAAAACGCGAACAAGTTTGGCGCTGTATACAAGATCACAGCGAAAGGCAAATTCAGGACACTGCATACGTTTAATGGCCGCGACGGAGGCAATCCGATCGGACATCTGCTACAAGCCTCTGACGGGAAGTTCTATGGGACCACGGTTGACGGCGGCGCCCACAACCTCGGGGTTATTTTCAGGATCAGCCCCTCGGGAGAGTTCAAGGTTTTATTCAATTTCGATTCGCGGTTTGGTGCAGGTCCATTCTCTGCGCTGACGCAAGGCAACGATGGCAATCTCTATGGCGTTACCTCCGGCCCTGATGGAGGCACGGTATACAAACTCGGGTGCAATGGAGTCAAAATTCTCCACAATTTTGCCGGTGGGGGGAACGGCACTAATCCCGTCGGGGGTTTGGTGCAAGCCACGGATGGGAAATTTTACGGAACCAATAACATAGGCCCGTTGGATTTTGTTGGAGGCGTTATTTTTCGCACCAGTCCTGCTGGAGCATTCGCCACGCTTCATAAGTTTGATTTCACCAGCGGCGGGAGCCCGCAGACAACCATATTGCAACACACCAACGGCCTGCTTTACGGAGAGACCTGCTGCGGCGGCAGCTTCGCCGTCGGCGTCTTCTATCGCCTGAATGCCGGTCTTCGGCCATTTGTTGGTTTCCTCCCGGCCAGCGGCCATTTCCGAACAACCATTGAAATCGTTGGTCAGGGCTTCAAGGGAACAACGCGCGTCTCCTTTAATGGAAAGCGCGCGGATTTCAAGGTGATTTCCGACACTTTTTTGATTGCAAATGTCCCTCCAGGAGCGACTACGGGCTTTATTACTGTGATCACCCCTCACGGTACGCTCACCAGCAACAAGAAGTTTTTAGTCATTCACGGACGTGAAGTCCAGGATCGCGACCACAATGATGGAGAGCAGAACTCATTCTGCGAGCAAGAACAGGAGCACCGGAACTGATAAGGTTCAAGAGGAAAGAGGAAGGAGTAGATTAAATTACCGGTCAGCTTCTTCCGAACTCCTTCTTCTCTCGGCAAAAAAGCTCTTGAGCAGATCGGAACATTGCTCCGCGAGCACGCCGGGTACCACTTCAATCCGGTGGTTCAGTCGGGGATGTTTGGTAATATCCAGCACTGAACCAGCGGCGCCGGCCTTTGGGTCAGCAGCTCCGTAAACCAGCCGGGAGATCCGGGCATGGACCATGGCTCCAGCGCACATTGCGCAAGGCTCAATTGTGCAGACCAGAGTACAGCCGGGAAGGCGATGATTGCCCAACAACGCTGCTGCCTGACGCAGCGCAACCACTTCGGCGTGAGCAGTTGGATCATGGTCCACCAAATTACGGTTGAACCCGGTTGCTACAAGCTGTCCATCTCTGACTACCACTGCCCCAACCGGTACTTCGCCAGCCGCGAGAGCAACTCGCGCCTGCTCCAGCGCAAGCTGCATCCATGCCGCATCGTTGTCCGGCAGGGTGCAACCGTGATTTTGGGTAGAGAAGGGCATTGCCATGGCAGAAGGTTGCTTCAAAAATTTTAACAGTTTCAGCTCTGCTTTAATGCGCCGGGTGAGTCAACCCAACTCTATTTACTACTCTCTAACCCTACACGGTCTTAAGAATCGTGAAAATTCGCGATGGAGACCACTCGA
>DASUBD010000594.1:0-4115 GCA_035763445.1 Candidatus Angelobacter sp. | reverse complement strand
GCCGGAGCGCATTTCATTCTCCAGCGATCACTGGTCGGACCTCGATCCATTTTTGAGTCCCGATGGCAAGCATCTGTTTTTTGTCTCCACTCGACCAGCCCCCGGCGCGGTGGCAGGCAGCAAAAATATGGATATTTGGGTGTCCACCATGGAGTCCGGCAAGTGGGGAGAACCACGCTGGCTCGAAGGCGTGAATTCAGCTGGAAAAGAGGGCTCGCCTAGCGTCGATCGTGCGGGCAATTTGTACTTTTTTTCGGACCGCGTTGGCGGCGCCGATCATAATATGATCTACGAAGCTCGGCTGGTAAATGGCGCTTATGCGGCGCCTGTGCCTCTGCCGGCCGTTGTAAATTCCGGCCCGTCTGATACAAGCCCATTCGTCTCACCCGACGGGAATTCACTGTTATTTTATTCCACTCGCCCAGGCGGATTTGGAAAAGCCGACGTATACATGGTGTTCAGAAAACACGGAGAATGGAAGACCGTCAAGAACCTCGGTCCTCAAATCAATGGTCCGGATTCCGAGTACAATCCGGTGCTTTCTCCGGATGGAAAGACCTTGTTCTTTGGCCGGAACAGCAATATTTATGAGGTTCCTGCAAGACGCCTACAATGAATGCCGGCAGTATCCAGCTACCCCAGCCATGGATGTTTTCACTGAAGTGATACGGTGGCGCAATGCCTACCCAGGAAAAGAGCAGCAGCGTGAGGCTGATGCCAAAATGTGACGGGTTCAAAAAATGGCGCTGGCCGTTTTGCACGGCCACTCCCCACTCTGACGCACTAACATTAGCTAAGCCCTATTGATGCGAATGATGAAGACTTTGTTAATCGGCGGGTGATCTCCTGGCCAACTACCATGAGGACGGCTGTAGACTAGACAGACTGCGATGACTACCTTGCTTGAAAACTTTTCGGACAGATCCAGAATGATAATTTTCCTCTCCCGCAAGGACGCGGGCAGCAGAGGCGCTGCCTCGCTTGAGCCGGGCGATCTTCTTCAGGCGATTATTAGTGAAGATCAAGGCGAGCTGGCAAAGAGGCTTGTTGGCCATGTAATCCAGTCCGGGCCAATACAGCCGCCACAGCCCTTTTTCTCAGCAGATGTTGCGTCAAAGGTTCTTTTCAGGCTGCACAGCATCTTGCCTCGGCAGGAACCAGTCGAGGATTCAGTGGACATGCCAATGTCTCCCACACTGGAACACACGTTACACGCAGCGACGACGCTCGCGCAGGAATTGCATCACCCTCAGGTGCAACCACTCCATCTTGTAGCTGCAATCCTGGACGAGCCCAGCAGCGAGGCTGCAGAAATTCTGAGGCAAGCCGGGATATCCAACGAAGCCGTCATTGAAACTCTTCGGAGCCAGTTGCCCTAAGTAGACGCTGTGATCAGAACTTTCTAATCTATCCATGAAAGCCACCCTTTGTTGCGGGCGTAGTGTTGGCCACTCTTTTTTGCCGCCTCATGGCTGAAAATCACCACTCTGCTTGGTTGAAAACCACCAGCTCACAACCGGATACATGCCACCCCCGAATGGAAGTCGTTTGCAATCAGAGTGTCTGCTGACCAGTGACTGTGGCCCGGGGCTTGCTCCTAAGCAGAGCCTTGGCCGGGTGACCAGGACGCTCGCACGAACCACTCCACCCATTTTGTTTCCCAGCAGTTGCAGTTTTTGCCAAAACGGGCGCGAATCCCCGCGCGAGCGTATTGGACAGATGATGCATCGCCAGCCGCGGCCATTCCCTTGTTTTTTATCTGGAAACGGCCCGGCGAATCCGCTTCCAGATCCTGACCCCCAACTGGAGGACCATAAGATGCACAGCAACTTGCGCTACCCTCTGTTTTTTCTCTTGCTCCTTTTGCCTGCGCTCCACCTGCACGCCCGCGACATCAACATTCCGGCGGGTACGCTGATGGAGTGCACGCTCAATGAGCCGAGATTCTCATCTGCCACTACCAGCGTCGGCGATCCGTTTCTCTGCTACCCCCGGAACCTGCAAGAGTTCGGCCAACCCGTGTTTCCGCGCGGCACCTATTTCGTCGGACATCTCGAGGATGCTCAGGAGCCCGGCCACTTTGTGGGCAAGGGCTATCTGAAGATGACCATTGACCGTATTGGTCTGCCGTCTACGGACATTCCGGTCCGGGCAAAGGTAATCTCGGTGTCCGGCTATCGCGTGGACAAGGAAAGTAAGGTGATTGGACATGGGCACCCGACGCGCGATGTCGTGGAATGGATGCTGCCGCCGCTCTGGCCGTGGAAGGTGCTGACGCTGCCTGCCAAGGGCCCGCGGCCCACCCTGAAGGGCGAAGTCCGCCTCACGCTTCGTGTGATGGATGACTTTATTGTTCCGCAGCAGGAGACGCAGAGGTCAGTTCCAGCAGCGCCGCCTCTGTTGCGCGAGCGCGACCGGTCGGAACAGGAAAAAGGCTGGCATCGCTTTGGCTCGCCGGCAGGAGCCATAGAAAGTCCCTTAGTTTCGGCGCCAAATGCCGTGACCATCGCATACACAGATGCCCCTTCAGCAAGTGTCAGCACCATCGCTGGAACACCGCCCGCCACATCGGACCAGACGCAATCCGGCAACGCCGCTGCAAACACGTGGCCCGCTGGTGTGACTGTATTCGCCCTAAAGGATGGATCCGCGATTCCGGCGCAGCAATATTGGCGCGAAGGTGACTCGCTCATCTACGTTCTGATCAGCGGAGACCAGGGCACGGCAACGCTTAACAGTGTCGATTGGAGCGCAACATCCCGCCTCAACTGGCAACGCGGCATTCGCGTCAGCCTCCAAGGTCCGGCGGTTCAGGAGGTGAAAGGACAATAACAACTCACAATGCATCAGAACCCAATAATAGGGCGCAGATATCTCTGCGCCCTTCGTCTTTCTCCGCTCGCGCACGATAAGTTAGAATCGCCACCTATGAAGCCAGCCCTCGAATCCGATGTTTCCACCCTCGATGGCATCCTGCATGCGTCATATGAAGTCCTTTCCGGTCCCGTTGGACAGCGTCGCGACTGGGACCGTTATCGCACGCTCTTTGCAGACGGCGCGCGCCTCATGCCGGTGGTCGCCGTCGCCGGCCAGAAGCCGCATGTCCGCCAGCTCGCCGTCGACGATTACATCCGCCGCGTCGAGCCCATCTTTGCCGTCGAGGACTTCTGGGAGCGCGAAACCAGCCGCCAGACAGAGATCTTCGGCCGCATTGCGCACGTGCTCAGCAACTACGAATCGCTGCGGGACCCCAACGGCCCAGCTTTCGAGCACGGCGCTAACAGCATGCAATTGTTTTTTGACGATTCGCGCTGGTGGATTATCAGCGTCATGTGGAACACCTCACGCAGTGCGTAGTGTTGACCGTGTAGCGCGTAGCGCGTTTTGAAAATACACTGGTTTTATGTCGAACCTCACCGAATCCGCACCCAGCGTTCCTGAAACCAGGAACATCAAGACTGTTCTTGATTTCCGCAGTGACACCGTGACCCGTCCCACGCCGGAGATGCGTCGCGCCATGGCCGAAGCCGTGGTCGGAGATGATGTATACGGAGAAGACCCAACCATCAATCGCCTGGAGGAGCGTGCCGCGCAGATCTTTGGCCGCGAGGCGTCCATCTTTCTGCCTTCAGGAACCATGGGCAACCAGATCGCCATCAAGATCCACACGCATCATGGGCAGGAGATTATCTGCGAGGAGCGCGGCCACATCTTTAATTATGAAATGGCCACGCTGGCGTCATTTTCCGGCTGCATTGTGCGGCCCATTTACGGCGAGGACGGCGTGCTGACCTGGCCGGAGATCAAGAAGCGCATTGCGCCCGGAATCTATTACAAAGCGCAGACCGGATTGGTTTCGCTTGAGAACACCCATAACATGGCTGGGGGCACGGTTTACCCGCAGGCCGTAGCCGATGAAATTTGTGATCGTGCCCATGAACTTGGGCTTCCAGTACATCTTGACGGCGCGCGCGTCTTCAATGCTGCCACTGCGCTCGGCCGATCCGTTGCAGAAGTCACAAAGAGATTTGATTCTGTAATGTTCTGCCTCTCCAAGGGTCTCGGTGCGCCTGTGGGTTCCATGTTGCTGGGCAGCAAGGCGTTCATTGAGAAGG
>DASUBD010000593.1:0-5292 GCA_035763445.1 Candidatus Angelobacter sp. | reverse complement strand
GTGTGTTCAGGACTCCTAACGATTGGGCGAGTTTTTCATTCGGCGTCGGCATAATTAGGAGGAACTTTCTTAGACAAATACAAGCATTTTATGTTGTATATATACAAGCGTATCATGTGAAATAAATACAAGCAAATTATGTTGTGAAAATACAAGCTTATTGTCGTACAAAGATTATCGTCTTTGACATATTATTGAAACTATTAGAGATATACACGTTCTCCATCAGTCCGTCCGTGAGACATTATTCGGCATCCAGTCTGTCCCCCTTGGAAAAGTGCACCGCGCTATGCAACGTCAATTCCCGGAAATATCTGACACTATCTTCACCGGTCATGGGCAATCAGCAAAATGCCAATCGCGATGGAATCATGACCAAATCTCGACGCCGTCGTCCCTGCTTCCGGGCCGCAGACTGTGCAACCGGGGACAAAGTTGACACATTTCGAGCCCGGGGTTGAGGTTTTGGTTCTTTCTCGAGAACCGGTAGATAGTAGCAGCCGTTGCTGAGGGAATGTGGGAATCCCGCGTGGTTTGCGGGATTTCCAAGGGACGAGGGAAAGATCTCTGCGGATTTGAGTTTGCGTTGTTCGAACCAGCTCTTTTCCTCGTCCCGTCATTTCCTCAGGGAAAGGTTTTTTCTTTTCTTTGCAGCGGTTGCGTCCGCAGCTGATAGGAATCGAAGATAGCGATCGCAAGGTGTGCAAAATAGACGGTGTAATAGCGATCATCGATCTGTTCCAGGCCCACAACTTCACCCACCAGGCTTTCGGTAAGGAAGATGTGATGAGCTTTCCAGCGAAACTGTCCACGCACCGCTACGCGCCGTACATGCATCGAGCTGCCATACTCCGGCTCCGGTACACGGGCCGGATAGGCTCGCACCGACACCGAATAGCAGGAGGCTGGTGTGCACTGGCCCAGGGCTTCATGCGGTCGCTCCTGGTTATACTCGCGCCGGAAGCGATCGAACGCTCGCTGTTGCCCGCGTCGCGTGGCCGCCGGTGGTGAGGCTGTTTCCGCTTTCAGGGTGCGATGCAATCGTTCGAGGCGGCCGTTTTGTTCCGGGTGACCAGGCTGGATCCGTTCCGGAATGATGCCCAGCTTGATCAGATAGACCGACAAGCGGGAAAGCCCTGCAACGGCGCGGGTGGCGAACGGCGGACCGTTGTCGCTGCGAATAGCGTCAGGAAGTCCGTACTCCCGAAAGGCAGCTTCCAGCACGGCGAGCACCTGCTCGGTGTCGGTATGGTCCACCGCCTGGCAGCGCAGCAGATAGCGGCTATAAGCATCGTTGAGCGTAAAAGGATCGATGCGCTCACCGTCTCCGGTTCGGAAGTGCCCTTTGAAATCCATGCACCACACCAGATTCGGCCGCTGCGCTGCAACGAAAGGCTCCGTGTAGGGAGGAGTGCGGCGCCGTTTTCGTCGTGGAATGGTCAGGCCTTCACGATGCAGTAAGTCACCAATCGTACTGACGACCGGCCACCCAATCGCGGGATAATCCCGCTCCAGCCGCCATAGGAGCTTTTTCGGCCCCCATCGCGGATGCTTCCGCCGCAATTCCAGGATTATCTCTTCCTGCCAGCGCGGCAGCCCCGCTGCCCCTTCCTGCTCCCTCCTCTTCAGCAGCTTGTAACCGGTCGGACGGGAAATCTCATACTTCCGGCAAAGCTCCGCTATCGAATAAGCATCACTGTCGTAGTCATCCAAAAATCGAGACCGTTGTTCCACCACATCGCTCACATTCCAAGGCATGCTTCTTTCCTACACGCCTTCGCTGTCCGGCTGCGATGAATGTGTCAACCATGTCCCCGGTTCAAACTGTCAACCATCTGCCCGGTTTGTACCAGACCTTACGCCATACTGCCGAATGTGGAAGATCCCTACGTTTATTTTGATCGAATGTATGGAATCGCTGGCCCCTGAAAGCAGCTACTTCCTAGATGAATCCCGCCGATGATGCAGGAGCACGCCCCATTTCGCCACCGGAAGACGAGTTCGGCTGAACCCTGGCAGCAGGAATTAGTCAGCCACTCTCCGGAATATGGCGCGGAATTCGTAGGGACTACGTTTCTCATGTTCTGCTTGGTAGGAGCTGTGGGGGTCATGTTTGCTCAGGGTTCCCCGGCTGTTGCAGCAATTCCCTCTATGCAAGTACGGCTTTTTCTTAACAGGGCTGGTTCTGGGCGGCGCAGGAAGTTTGGTCGCGATCACGCCTTTGGGGCGGCTCTCTGGAGCGCACCTGAACCCAGCAATCTCTTTGGGATTTTTTACGCTTGGCGGAATGCAACTTCAGGACCTTCTCGGATACATTGTGGCTCAGACCGCAGGCGCATCACTCGGCGCCTGCGCCGGACAAGTCGCATTCGGACGCCTAGCATCCCGCGTTCGCGATGCTCTGAACCAACCCGGTAAGCTGGTCGATGCGCACACAGCAACGGCAGCCGAGGCTGTCGCGACCTTTGCGCTTGCCGCAGTGATATTCAGCATGGTGAGTCGGCGTTCACTGGCGCGTTGGACACCTCTCGTGGTTGTGGGAGTGGTCGCGATTATTGTCTGGCTGGACGGCAACTTTTCGCGTGCGAGTCTAAACCCCGCCCGCAGCTTCGGCCCTGCTCTGATCACGGGTGACTGGCATCTGTTCTGGATCTATGCGGTCGGCCCGTGTTCGGGAGTCAGGCAAAGGCTGCTTCCCACCATTGCTGTTTCCCGGACTCTGGAGCTTAGCTCCGCTATGGTAGCAGTGCTGTTCACCATCCCGCCGAACACCGCTCCCATATAAAGTCCTCCGGTGCTGTACATGCGCAAAAGGACGTAGTTTACAAACCCAACTCCCGCAATTGCGATGATGCTTATCCATGCATCGCTGGGATTAAATACGTTTCAGGGATCTATATGACGGTTGGGTAACGCCGGATAGATTACAAACCCGATCAGCCCAAGTAAAGACTGCGCTTCGTATTTAGGAGGGCTGCAGTCCTCCGGCAAAGCGGCTGAGTTCAGTCTTCCACGCTAGAAGCATGGTGATTACGATGGCCCCCGCTACGGGTGTGAAGACATGACCAAGACCAACCAGAACTCCAAGCAGATAAGTGGCAATCAAGGCCGCCGAAGTGGTGATCTCCAATGAACGGGTCGTGAGGATGCTCCGGCCATTCATCGCCGCCAACCAGCAAAAAAATGCCGATCAGAGAGGTGATCGCGATCTGGGGGCCAACAATTCCCGCCAGCATACCAACCATTGAGACGATAGCAAACGTGCGGATGCCAACGTCTTTGTTAGACCATTCACGTTCCAGTCCCACCAGCATGCCGATCCCAACGGCAACAGCCATCTTCAGTGCAATGGGAGTTGGCGGAAATCGGAGTGTTTCGGGTCCTTGCATGCAACAAATTCCTGTGTCGCTCACATCCTATTTAGGACGCTCCCTTCCTTGCCTTCCCGACAGAAAATTTTTCTGCTCTTCCATTGCATTTTCTGTGATCAGGGATTCTGTGCGCAAGATGCGGCACATTAAAAGCACAATGATCTGCGTGGGCGGACGACGGTCCCATTTCTATGCATCAAGATTTATGTACAAAGAGTCTGAAAACTCCTGTGATGTACGTTTCTCAGAGCTATGAGACTTTTGGCTTTGTCCAGCCATCTGGAGGCCGAGATATGTCGCAAGAGCCACGCTCATTAATAAGATCACGCCGAATATCAGGAGCAATAATCGGTCCCTCGGTCGAAGATGCAATTTTGATTTCGCACGACGTCGTTTCACCATTGAAAAGTCCCATTCGCAGCTAGTTGGCATTGCGCTGCAACAAGCCCGCTAAGAAGTTGATTATGAAGATTCTGCTGACATCTGGCTCTGAATCTTGCATCAAGGCGAACAGCCCATAAGCAAGAATTCATCGGTTCAGCAATCAGAGCAGAACTGAACCACTCCGGGCGGATTTATTGGGAGTTAACAGCGTAGATGAGTATCTAAGGGCTCGCGCAGGAGCGGGGAGAATGTTTTCACCTTCCAGGAAACATACTCCGTTTTGCGGCCCTGAATGCGCAAAGCTGCCACTGCAGCCCACCCGAACAATGGTCGCTCCAATGGGCACGGTGGGCCAGCTGTTACCCTCCCCCAATGGCCGGCGCATTTGTGTTCCACTTTGACGATCGGGTTATTAGCGTGATGACTGCCCGAGATCACAGAAGTTGCCACAAAGTCAGCCGTCGTCGCAAAAAAGAACAACAAGATCGAGAGAAGGCACCGAATCCAGTATTTAGTGGAACCATGCATGGCAAATATTGGCAACTACCACTTCGAAGGAAGCGATAACCGGGATGTCACTGTTCTATTCAAGACTAAGCGCACCGTCGTACCCAAATCAACTCTAAACTGTTCTTAGAAAGTCAAGACCAAAAATTAAAAATTAGAAAACCTAACATCCGCTTAATAGAGATTTAATCGCCACGTTGGAATATGCATCTTGCAGCTGGCAATGAAATTTCATTCCGGCGCACCCGTTCAATGACAAGTTCGAAGCACATTTTGGTTCGTCTGGCTGTCGCGGCGGTGTTACTTCTGATCGCTGGTACGGGCGACTTTATCGCCACCTCAGTGCTGGATGGTGTGCACGGCGAGTGCAATCCGCTCGTCAGAATCGAACATAAATGTGTAACCGCATCCGGCTCGCGCCTTGCGGTGGTCCATCGTCTTGCTATCCCGCAGAAGCGTAACGCACCAACGCTGGACGCCCCCTTATTAAATACGCTGCCGCAAGCAGCACCCGTCAATGTTCAGTTTGTAGATGTTGTTTCACCTGAAACTGAAACTCCGCCTCCACCACTCCTGATCAGCTCTTCTCTTCGCTGTTGATCCCATCTCCTTTCTGCTCCTCGGCCGCAGCACGCAAATGAATCCCCCTGCGCTTTGGTCAGCAGAGTCTTCTCGTTGATTTTTTAACGCCGGTGCTTTCAAGGGAATCTCTGTCCATTCCGGCAGGCCATTGACCTGAACGTTGGCAGAAATTCGTCTGGCCGAGCACCAACCAATTTGCAGTCGTGAGGATTAGTGAAATGAATTTCATTCGTTTACAGAAACGAGCAGGTGTGTCTGCAGCTTCCAGGAAAAGGATTGCCCTGCGAAGTCATACGATGGCAGTTCTTTTTGTGCGCATCTTCGCATGGGTAATCGCAATCGTTGTGGCCCTCGGATATTACGGACGTGTGCGCGCCCAGCAAAACGATAGTAGTGGCACCCTTCCGGAACAGGGAATGGTAATCCCGATTCGGCCTCTCGCGCCTTT
>DASUBD010000592.1:0-3235 GCA_035763445.1 Candidatus Angelobacter sp. | reverse complement strand
ATATACCGCCTCGGCCGCAAGGCCGCGGTAAGGGTGAAAAGGTGCGGTAAGAGCGCACCGGCCGGGCAGTAATGTCCGGGGCATGGCAAACCCCACGCGGAGCAAGACCAAATAGGGAAGGAATTTGGGCGATTTCGGTCGTTCAGTGCGTGCCTGCTCGGTGCGCCAAACTTCCGGGTAGGTCGCTTGAGCCTGTCAGTAATGGCCGGCCTAGAGGAATGACCGTCAGCGGCGGCAACGCCGTACAAAATTCGGCTTATAGATCTGGCATCAACATCTGGCCCTCAACCCTTTGCGGAGTTGAGGGCCATCATGTTTTCCACTCAAAAAGACATTGGGTAAGCCGGAGTGTGGCATTGCCAGACGGAATCGCAGTGAGAAGAATTGCCAGAACTGCCAAAATTGCCAAAAATTACCGAAAAGTAAGTCGAGAGGCGATCAGATGGGGCTCGTTCCCAAACAAGTCCTTGGCTACGTCGCATCACATGGGAACATGAGCGCTCTGTTCTCCCCTTGCAATTACTCGCTTCAACACAATGCCTTTAGGTCCGACAGCCCACTCTACGTTACGGCCTGCAACTACTGTATTCAGGTTGTCGGAGGAAGCAATTTGCCAGCTCCGCGAATGAACCCAAAGACCCTTGATCCCGGCAGCAAGGATTTTGCCCGAATTCGAAGAAACGGACGAGAAGTAGACTCCCGCAGGGTCGGTTGGAAATTCCGCAAACCAGGTTCGGCCTCCATCAGTCGTGCGCATGACATTGGGGAGATCTGAGCTTTCAGGATGCTGGTAGTCGCCACCGACCGCCATGCCATCCCTGGCGCTGCGAAATTGCAGGGAAAATATTCCAGATGAAGCATTCTTTGGGCGCATCGGCGTGTCAGCCACGGTCCATGTTTTCCCGCGATCAATTGAGCGGAAAACACGGGCAATAGATGCTCCGCCCGTTGCAAACCACACATCATTCTTGCCGTGCACGGCCAGGCACGAATTACTGGCAGCAAAGGCGCCTTCGTTCGGCAGCGCGGGTGGCAGAGATGCTGGAGGAACCTGCTTCCAGGTCGAGCCGCCGTCGTCAGTAGTAAATAGAGCAAAATGCCCTGCCACGGGATCGCTGAGCACGATTCCACGTTTGTGGTCCCAGAAGGCGATTGCATCGAAAAAGATTCCAGCTGTCTTCTGTTCGTATACCTGCACCCAACTTTTCCCGCCATCTGTTGTGCGATAGATGTGCGCCTGCCCTTTTTCCGCCGGGCCTGAGCTAATAATGATGGCGCTGTTTGCGTCAAAGGCATGAATGCCACGAAAATCCAACTGGTCCGCCTCCGGGACCTTTATGACTGACCAGTTCTTGCCAGCATTCACGGTACGAATCACGGTACCTTCAGTACCGCTGGCCCAGACGACAGCATCATTGACCACGCTCAGCCCGCGGAAGCTCGCAGTGGTGGGGAGGTTGGACCTGGTCCAATCCTGAGCGCTTGCCATGATGCAAAAAAGCAGAACAAAGAACAATGAGCTCGCAAGGAATTTCATAGGAGGCTGAGCATACCTCAACCTGAGGCAAGTCCCAAGTCCAGGAAGATGGAACAGAAACACTCTTCAACGTTGCGTTTGCGATGCTGGTTTTTGCGGTGCTGATGTGCGAGGCAATTCGCCGGAGTCAATGGTCTGGCCCGTGCGCGTGAGCGTTTGAAAGTAAAGCCGGTCTCCATCGATTTCCACGATCATGAAACCACGGTCCTGGTCATAACCTTTCACGCGATCTCCTCCGCTACCGCGGAAGTCGTGCGTCATCAACTTGCCTGAACTGCCTTCTATAAAGTAGTTGACGTTGTTTTGCAATTTCATACGCTCATAAACATGTTCATGTCCGGAGAACACCACATTGACTCCGTATTTCTGGAAGAGCGGTAAAAGCTGCTTGCGCAGGTCAAGGTCTGAGCCGTGGTGTCGCCCGTCATTAAAAAGCGGGTGGTGAAAAAAACAGATCTTCCACGCCCCTTGGGAGTTCTTCAGGTTCTGCTCAAACCAATCAAGCTGCTTCGGGTCCATGTAGTTGCTGTCCAGCGCGAAGAACGCAACATCACCTTTGCGGAACGCATAGTAGCGTTCGCCACCCATGTTGAATGGCTTATATTCTGTTTCCACTTTGGGATCGTCGTGATTGCCGAGAGAAGCGTAAAACTTTACTCCTGCATCGAGCAGAGGTTTGTATGGTTCCTCAAATTTCTTTGCAAAATCTTTCGGCGCGTGGGAGCCGTAGATATTGTCCCCAAGCATGATCACGAAATCGAACTTTGCGATCTTCCAGTAGGCCTCCATCTGCTGGGCTACTTGATATTGGTCCCGATCGCCCGTGCCACTGTCTCCAATCACGGCAAAGCGCACTGATTTATCCTTGAGCGGCAGTTTGACATCAGGCTGGCTCGCGCTTTGTAGAGCAGGTTCAGTCGCGGAAACCGCCGCTGGTTTAGAAATCAGATTAAACGGCGGCTGCAGATTTTCAGCAGACTGGGCCATGAAACAAAGAGCTGCAATGGCGATTGTGGCAAATGCGAGGATCCGGTTTCGCACGCTCATTTTCCTTTTATTTTGTTCTGATCGGAGATTGCGTTCGGCAACAGGTCGGCGATGAGCCCCGAAGAGACGTCGTAGAGTACAAGAGTCTGTCCAACAATTCTGTACTGCAGTTCACCGGGAAGATACGGGAGATTGGCGAGCAGCGTTGGCGGGGTGGATTGCAATGGCAGATTGTGCGGATATCTGGAATTCACCCGGAGCCTCAAATTCGGAAGCGGCTCTGCATGGCGCAGGCTGGCGCGAATCTTCGCTCCGTCAGGGCCCTGCAGCGTAATGGCGAGCTGCTCCCGGAAGTAATTGCCGATTGCGGGAGTAAAGATATCCCCCTGTTTTGCTTCCGGACGCGCCTGCTTTATCTTTTGCCGTGCTTCCTGTTTCTCCTGGTCTATTTTTGCAGCTGAGCCGCTCGGCTTGATGGCTACATGCGTTTCTTTATGCGTGTCAAGATATTGTTGAGCTCTGTGTTCGAAGTCCTCAACTACAGGGGGTTCATGTTTTCTCTGCCCAAGCGCCGTGAGCAGGAATAAGGACGGCAAACAGAGAATGGCGAGCTTCGCGATAAATGACTGATTCAATACTGCGGACTTACTGTGCAACTGCTTCCTCCACCAGCCTGGCAGTGGCCTTTTTTACTGCTTTCTTCAGCACCGT
>DASUBD010000591.1:0-5169 GCA_035763445.1 Candidatus Angelobacter sp. | reverse complement strand
ATGGCGCGCGCAGATGAGACATTGATGCGGCGCTCAAAGGCCGTTTCACTCTCCGGGTATTCCAGAATCGTCAGTAACGTACTCTTGCCTTGCTCACCGAGCGATGCGTATGCTTCGACCGCTTCTTGAATGAGAAAAGTGCGCCGCGGCATGCCACTGAGGCGGACTTTCCCGCGCGCAAGCAGGTTGAGGTACTCCTCCATGTTGCGGTTTTCCGTCCAGCGGACGTAAGGCAGCGGGTAGTCCTGACCGCCTTCCTCGTACAACGGATCGTAACGACCCGGGCCATATGAAGATGAGATCAGAAAATCGAGCTCTTTTTTATAGAGGTCGTTCCGGTCCAGATTCAGGCCGACATCGCCTACCAACACTACCCTTCCCTTCTTGCGACAGCACTGCATGGCCTGGCTGATTACTTCGTGACTCGATGTGGCGGCAGTGATGATTACGGCGTCGGCGCCCATGCCGTCAGTAAGCCGGTGAACATGGTCAACCAGGTTTTCATCAGCGGGGACAATTCCTACATCCATTCCGTTCTGCTCGGCCATGCGGACGCGGTCGCGGTCTGGATCGCTTCCAATAACGTGGCATCCGTTGGCTGAGAGCAATTGCGCGGTGATCTGCCCCAGCAAGCCGAGCCCGAGCACAACTACAGTCTCACCAAGCGTAGGATTGCAACGGCGCACGCCCTGCATGGCAATAGCCCCTAGCGTCACAGTGCAGGCTTCCGCGGTGGTAAGTCCGTTGGGAATTTTTGTAGCCAGATTAACTGGAACGTCGATCACTTCGGCATGATTGGCTACGCCCGCTCCAGCACATGCGACCATATCACCGGGTCGAAGCCCCTCCACCTGCTCGCCGATGGCAATGATCTCACCGGCCGCGGAATAGCCGGTGGGCAATCCGGCCTCAAGCTGACCAGTCACGCGGTCGTAGACACGCTTGATTCCCTGGTCACGCATCATCTGGAGTACGCGCTTCACATGGTGTGGCTGCTTGAGAGCGCGCCGGTAGAGCGGCAATCCTGACATTTTCACGCCGGCCATTTCAGTTCCGGCACTGATGCACGAGTGGCGCACGCGGACCAGAACATTCCTGGGGCTCACCAGCGGCGCCGGTACCTCCTGGACCAGCACACTACCGCCGCGAACCAGCACTTGCTTCATTTCAACTACTCCTTAGAGATTCTTCGTGCACCACTTGTCCAGCGTGTAGAGCAACCACGGTCTTGACCATGACGTCCTGCCTTCAAGGAAGGCATTCCAGACCTGAGCAACGGCCGCGGGATCGAGCACGTCTGACAGAGGGCCATCGCCGGCATGCGTCAGCGCCGATTCTACGCTCTGTTTCAGAGGTCCGCGCAGCCAGTGCTCAAACGGAAGTGTAAAGCCTCTTTTCGGCCGGTGCACAATTTCATCAGGCAAAAGCCCGCTCATGGCCTTGACCAGAAGGTGTTTGGGAGTGCGGGAATCAAGCTTCATGCCGCCGGGAATAGACAAGACATACTCCACCAGGGGATGGTCAAGAAACGGCAGCCGCAGTTCCAGACCGCTGGCCATGCTCATGCAATCAGCGTCGCGCAGGAGCGTATTGGCCATGTAGTTGGTCAGTTCGAGATATGAGACACGGTTGATGGGATCCAGCGTGGCCGCAGGGGCAAGCGCCGTTGCCATGGCCGACTTGAGGGCGCGATTCTTTCCCGTCTTAAGCAGTTGTCGCTGCTGCCGCGGAACAAACACCATTCTGGAGAGAAAGTAGGGGTGCACCAGCGCCCCGTTCCCTTCCACCAGCGCGGCCAGCTTGCGGCGGCGATCACTGGAGTTGCGTCCGGGAATGGCCGAAGCCAAAACGGAGCGTAGCGGCGAAGGCAGCCAGCGCTCCAGCGCGTGAAATTTTTCCATACGGGGAACGTTGCGGAAAGTGTCATAACCGGCAAACAACTCGTCCCCGCCCTGGCCGGAAAGCGCGACCTTCAATCCGGTGCGCCGCACAGCGCGCGAAATGATGAAGGTGTTGAAGCCGTCGACGCTCGGCTGGTCCATGGCCGAGAGTGCGTCAGGGATGCTCGAAAGGAATTCTTCTCCCGTGAGGGTGATCTCCTGATGCTCGGTTTTGAAACGGCGCGAAACCAGCAGGGAGAACGGGGCTTCACTATAGTCGCCTTCCTTGAAGACTACGGAGAAAGTATTGATCTTCTGCTGTCGTGCGCCCGCCACTGCCGCCACGAGAGCGCTGGAATCAATGCCGCCGGAAAGGAACAGCCCGACAGGCACGTCACTGATCATGCGCAGGTTGATGGCTTCACCAAGCAATTCCCGCAGCCGACCCACAACCTTGGATTCGCTGACTCCCTGTTGTCCATTCGTGGAGGGCTGTGCGGAAGAGGAGTTTGCAGGACTCCAATACTTATGGACTTCCAGTTTGCCTGGCTCACAAATGAGATATGACCCGGGCGGAAGGGCCTGCACGCCTTCCACCAGCGTTTGAGGATCACTTACCGAGCCGAAGCTCAGAAATTGCTCCACCGTTTCCGCATTAATTCGGCGTGGAACCAGACCCGTAGCAAGCAGGGCGCGAACCTCTGAGGCAAACAGCAGAAAACCGTCACCCTGGAAATAGTAAAGAGGCTTTTTGCCCAGCCGGTCACGAGCGATAAACAGGCGTTGCGCGGCGTTGTCCCAGATGGCGAAGGCAAACATGCCACGGAAGTGATCCAGGCATTTCTCGCCGAAAACAGCATAGGCCTTGAGCACAACTTCGGTATCGCTGTGGCTGCAGAAAGTGACTCCGCGCTGCTCCAGCAAGGCGCGGACCTCCTGGAAGTTATAGACCTCACCGTTGTAGGCGATCCAGTTTTGCGTGGCCGGATCGGCCATGGGCTGGTGGCCGGCAGGAGAGAGATCAAGGATGGCAAGCCGGCGATTGGCAAGGCCAACACGGCCTGCGCCATTCTTCAGGTCGACGATCTTGAGGCCGCAGTCGTCCGGACCGCGATGAGCGATGGCCTGGCTTGCGATAGTAAGAGCTTCAGTCCGAACCTTGCCTTGCCAGTCTAAGAATCCTGCTATACCACACATGTTCAACGATCCGCTATGTTTACCGTTCGAGACAAGCCTGGATCAACAATTTCCAGGCGCTTCCATTGGCGCTGATGTTATAGAGAGCTTAGCTCATTTTAGCGGTTCGGACGCGATCAGGCATGGGATTTGAGAGTTCGAGAGGAGCGCGCCCAATGCTGTAATAGTTGAGTCCCGCGGCCGCCATTTCCTTTGGAGTATAAAGGTTGCGGCCATCGAGAACGATGGGGTACTTGAGCAGCCGCTTCACCATGGAGAGATCCAGAGAGGCAAATTCCTTCCACTCGGTAAGGATCAGGAGCGCGTCGGCGCCTTCCATGGCGGTATATGCATCAGGCGCATAAGTGATGGCATCGCCCAGCACGGCCCGGGCGCGATCCATGGCTGCGGGGTCATACGCAGTGATTTGGCAGTCGCGACTGAGAAGGTCCTGGATAACATTGATGGCGGGCGACTCACGAATATCGTCTGTGCCGCTCTTGAATGCCAGGCCCAGCGCAGCCAACCGCTTGCCTTTGATCGTCCACAGCGTCTTGCGAACTTTGGCAACAAAGCGGTTCAGTTGTTCCTGGTTAATGCGCTGGACTTCATCCAGCAGCGTGAAATCGCAACCGCAGGACTGAGCGATGGCGCGAAAAGCCGAAACGTCTTTGGGGAAGCAGGAACCACCATAACCGATGCCAGCGCGCAAAAAGCGCGTGCCGATACGCTTGTCACTGCCCATGCCGATTTGAACATCCTCAATGTCGGCGTTTGCGGACTCGGCCACCGCGGAAACTGCGTTGATAAAGGAAATTTTCATCGCCAGAAACGCATTGGAGGCATGCTTGATCAGCTCAGAGGTTTCCGGCGAAGTTTCAAGGTACAGAGGCTTGGCCACGGCGTCGTCGGGCGGCGGGACGGCATCCGACTGCTGGGCGTAGCTGCCATCGAGCAGAGGAGTATAAAGCTCCTTCATGATGCAGGCCGCGTGCTCTGAGCGGACACCGACGATAATACGGTCGGGGTAAAGGAAATCAGTAACGGCGGTGCCTTCGCGCAGAAATTCAGGATTGGAAACCACGTCAAAATCCGAAACAGAGCAGCCGTTGAAGGCCATGGAGCGCTGAATCCAGGCATTGGTGTGAACCGGAACCGTGCTCTTCTCAACAATCAATTTGTGGCCGTTCATGGCGCGGGCGATTTCGCGGGTAGCGGTTTCAACGTAGGAGAGGTCGGCTTCACCGCTGGCGTCGGCCGGAGTGCCGACGGCGATTACCACAACTTGGGCCTGGCGCACGGCCTCCGCCAAATCCATAGAGAACAACAGGCGCTTGCCATGATGGCGACGGATTAGCTCAGGCAGGTAGTCTTCATGGATCAAAGGATCGCCGGCGTTGAGCGCCGCGATTTTGGCTTCGTCGTTGTCAACGGTGATGACCTGGTGGCCCAGTTCGGCAAAGCACGCAGCCGCTACCAACCCCACGTATCCGCAGCCAACGACTGCAACCTGCATTCGCGATTCCTTCATAGTAAAAGGGTTTGTTTCTTGCCTGAATCAGAGCTGAACTTTAAATCTAACAGATTATTAGGGTTGCGCCATGAGAATGTTCGATAAGTCCGGGAATTGTAAACACCTTAACCGGAAGTACTGGTGAATTCATGCTTCAAGCCGGCCTTTCCTGAAGATTGAGCCAGGGCACGACGAAAGAGCTCAACGTTCTCCTGGCGGATGGCTGGCGAGCGCGCCCATTCGCGAAAGTAGCTCTCGCAGGCAGCGGACATGGCGCGGTAGGCTTCCTTATCAAGGTCAACGCATTGCTGCAGGACGCGCAGCCATGAGTCCCGTTCGTCGAGCGGCAAGTCCCAGCCCACGTTCTTGCGCGCCAGATCACGCCACGGTGTGGCGTCACTGATGATCACGGGGCAGCCCGCGGAGAGCGACTCGGCAATGGCATGCCCGAAATTTTCACTCAAGGTGGGAAACAGGAAGAAGTGGTACTGAGAAAATTTCTCCAGCACCTCATGGTGAGGCACCGGTCCCAAATAGCGAACCTTTACGTTCGCAGGAAGGCGGGCAATTGCGGCTTCGCAAATGCGCCAGTAATCAGGA
>DASUBD010000590.1:0-8442 GCA_035763445.1 Candidatus Angelobacter sp. | reverse complement strand
GTCTTTACGCTGTATGAAGCCTATAGGAAAGACAGAGCACCGGAATTGGCGCGGCCGCATTTGTACCGCGAGTACGTCTGCTGGCTTCAGGAACAGCATGAGAAAGCAGCCGAGACATTTTGGCGAGCGGAACTAGCAGGTTTCTACCAGCCCACAAGGTTGGGAATTGAACTGGATGGCAGCGTTCAAGACGCGACTGCGAATGAGCACGGAGTGATCGAAGCCTGCTTGAGCCGTGAAGAGACGCTCCGGCTTGAACAACTATGCCGGGATCAGATGATCACGCTGAGCACTCTGATCCGTTTGGGATGGGCGCTTCTTTTGAGGTGCTATAGCGGGGAAGACGACATTGTGTTTGGAGCCACCGTGTCCGGGAGGTCCGGAGGAAATTCCCGGTTTGAACAAACGGTGGGCCTGTTCATCAACACTCTGCCGGTTCGAGTGAGATTCACCAGAGATGAACGTGTTACGGACTGCTTAAAGCGGCTGCAACAGTGGCACGCAAGAATGCTGGACTATGAGCATAGCCGCTTGCCCAAAGTTCAGGAGTGGAGCGATATACCGCGAGGAACAGCGCTGTTCGACACCATCGTAGTTTTCGAGAATTATCCGCTGGATGCTGCGGTTCAAAAAGTCCCTGACTCGTCGCTGAAATTTTCCCAGGTTGGAACTCTGGAATCCACCAGCTATCGCATGGGGCTGGTAGTCCGTCCTGGCAGGGAGCTTTCGTTCGCGTGCCTGTATAGCCAGCGATGGTTCAGCCGAAGCAGCGTGGAACGGATGCTACAGCAGCTATTCTCAGTCCTGTTGGACATCAGCAGCGATGCCACAGAATCTATTTCCAAAATTTCTCTACTCACGGAAGCGGAGCGCCGGCAGTTGGCAAACGGCTGGAACGGCCCGCCGGTAACTCATTCTCGCAGGAGCATCGGCGCACTGGTCGCGTCGCATGCGGAACGAAATCCGTACGCCCTGGCGGTGGTGAGCGACGGGCGGACGCTGACTTATCGAGAATTGAATCGCACGGCCAACCAGTGGGCGAAATATGTGAAGGCGCAGGGAATCAAGCAGGGGCAACGGGTAGCGCTATGTCTGGAGCCCAGTGCGGAGATGGTGGCAGTTGCGCTGGGAATTATGAAAGCCGGAATGGTCCTGGTAGGACTGGATGCAGATGAACCGGCGATGCGACAAGCGAGAATACTGGAGAGATCCCACGCAACCCTGCTGATCACAGAAAATCGGCTGGCCGAAAAGTTTTCCAGCCGGCCACTTCTGCTGTTCATAGAAGAACACCGCGGGGCGGTGGAGCAGCAGAACGGAGAGGAACCCTCGGCAGAAGTTGAAATGGCCAGCGCCGCATGTGTGTTTTATCGCTCCACTCATGGAGGAGAACTGGCCGGAGTGGTGCTGCCGCAACGGGCGCTGTGCGGCAGCGACGCACCTGAGCCGCAGACGGGGAAGAAAGACGCGGAGCGAGTAGCGCATAGGCTAAGCTTCGCCCATGAAGCGGAGAGCATCGAATGGTGGCGCGCGTTAGCTCGCGGAGAGTGCGTGGTGAACGTGAGTGGCGAAATGGCTCCACGCAAACTTGCGAGTGTGCTGCGGGAGCAGAAGGTAACGACGCTTTGGGCGCGGACTGCAATGCTGGAACGGCTGGCGCGAGATTTTCCATGGGCGCTCAAGAATGTTCGGGAGATCGTTTGCGAAGAGCAGAATTCGGTTTTATGGGGATTGCGCGAACGGCTACCTGCAGAAGCGCTGCAGCGTGCGTATGGAGTCAGCGGGTACACCGAAGCCGGCGGATGCATTATGAAGTATCCATTAGCGGACATTCAGAAACCGGGCTCTATTCGGTTTGATTCTCTGGCACCCGGCGTAAGCATGTACCTCCTCGATGACCAAATGCAACCCGTAGCGGAAGGAGCGCTGGGAGAAATTTATCTAAGCGGAGAGGCTTTGGCGCTGGGCTATGAACAGAACGGTCAGCTCAGTGAGGACGCATTTCCGCCTCTGCCCTGCTACAGCGAGTCAAAAGGCAAGATGTACCGGACGGGTGAGCGGGCCAGGCGGGAGCAGGGATTTCTGCAATTTGAGGGCAGCCGGAACACACAAACAGTGATCGCGGGCAAGAGAATACGAAGCCAGGAAATTGAAAGTGTATTGCTCGAGCACCCTCAGATTCAGCAAGCAGCGGTTTTGATCGGGGAAGACGAAAAAATCAGAGCCTTTGTAACTTCATCCACGCGGGCATTTGATTCAGGCGAACTGCTGAAATTCGTCAAGGAGCGGCTCCATTCGATGATGGCTCCAGCAGAGATCACGGTCATTGAGGCGATCCCGCCTGGAAAAGATGGCAAGGTGGACCGGAGGGCGTTGTTACAGAAAGTGAATGCTTCAGCCAACGCAGCCGCTTATGCTGAGCCCGGCACCGAGCTTGAACAGAAGCTGGCAAGCATCTGGGGTGAGGCGCTGGGGGTTGATCAGATTGGCATCCGCGACAATTTCTTCAGCCTGGGAGGGAATTCGCTGCTCATCATGCAAATGGTCTGGAAAATTCGCGAGCTTTTGGGGGTGGAGATGCCAATCAACAAGTTTTTTGAAAGTCCCACGATTGCGGACTTAGGCCGTGCGATTGAGCAAATAATCGGGCCGGAGATGAATTGGCAATTGGGCTCGAGTTTGCAAGCGGAGAACCTGTCAACGTAAATCGGAGAACAGCGCAGGAGGCTTGCTTTGCCGAACCAAAAAATTAAGCCACGGACTAGAAAGCAGCTCAATATTGTCGGTATTTCATCGGGATACCACGATTCGGCCTGTTGCATCATGCAAGACGGAGTATTGGTAGCAGCTGCGCAAGAAGAACGTTTTTCCCGAATCAAGAATGACAAGGATCTCCCACGCAGGGCATTTCGTTATTGCCTGGAAGCGGCCGGGATTACGATCGCGGAAGTTGACTGCGTGGCTTTTTACGAGGACCCGACACTCAAACTCGGACGACAGTTATGGATGGCGATGGAACCAGACACTCCCGTCGAAAGGCGGGGAGCGATTCTCAACCGTCTGCTCAGGCCAAGGCCGGAAGTGCTGATCCGAAAATCCCTGGGCTATGAGGGCCCGATTCAAACTATGGACCATCATTTATCGCACGCGGCCAGCGCTTATTACTTTTCAGGGTTTCCGGAGGCAGCAATTTTCACGGTTGATGGAGTGGGCGATTGGGCGAGCTCTACATACGGTTTGGGACGCGGCATTGACATTGCAAGGCTGGAGCAAGTGGACTTTCCCCACTCGTTGGGTTTTTTCTATAGCGCCATCACTGGTTACCTGGGTTTTGAAGTGAATGAGGGCGAGTACAAGGTGATGGGGCTGGCGCCCTATGGAAAACCCAAATATGTGGACCAAATCAGGAAACTCATCAGCATGGGGCCCGGTGGTCAGTATTGGCTGAACCTTGAGTACTTTGACTTTATGCAGCGGGACTGCATGTTTTCAGAGCGGCTTGTTGAATTGCTGGGCCAACCGCCACGGAGTCCAGAATCCGAACTGGGGGAGTTTTACGTTGATGTGGCGCGAAGCACGCAGGTTGTGCTGGAAGAGGTTCTGCTGGAAAAAGTGAAATACCTGTACACGAGAGTGCCAAGCGAGAATTTATGCATGGCTGGTGGAGTGGCACTGAACGTAGTGGCGAACAGCAGGTGCTTGAAGGAAGGTCCATTTAAGCGGCTTTTTGTACAGCCTGCCGCCGGAGATGCCGGAGGAGCAGTAGGCGCCGCTGCGGTTGCTCACGTACGACTTGCGGGAACTCTGCCCGAGCAGAAGCGGCTTGCCCATGTCTATCTGGGATCGGACAATTCGTCGGAGGATTTGTACCGCGTGCTCAAAGGCTCTGCGGCCAGTTACCGCGATTTTCGCAAGAACGAACAAGGTTTGATCGCTTACACAGCGGAGCGGCTGGCGGAAAGAAAGGTAATTGGCTGGTGCCAGGGTCGAATGGAATTCGGGCCGCGGTCACTGGGAGCCCGTTCGATACTAGCTGATCCGAGAGATCCGCAAATGAGAGAAAAAATCAATGCGCTGGTGAAAAAGCGCGAAGCTTTCCGGCCTTTTGCCCCGGCCGTCCTTGAGTCCAAAGCCAGCGAACATTTTGACTTGGACCATCCATCGCCATTCATGCTGGAAGTTTGCCAGGTAATCTCCAGCATTAGCTGTCCTTCAATTACCCACGTGGACGGTTCGGCAAGAATCCAGACGGTGGACAAAGAAACCAACCCGCGCTTTCACGCGCTGCTGGAAGAGTTCCACAATCGTACCGGCTGCCCAATTCTGCTGAATACCTCCTTCAATATGAGAGGCGAGCCCATCGTGTGTTCGGACATAGATGCCATTAACTCCTTCGTTCGCTGTGGCATTGACGTGCTGGTGGTCGAGGATTTCATTCTCGAGCGCGACGCCATTCCGGCATTATGGGAACTACAGGCGCAAAATGCGCCAGGGCGCAACCCGGCGGCGGAAGTGAGTCACAGCATCTATACGATGTTTTAGCAACAATCGGCGCAATTGAGAATCGTCCAGCGCCGGCTGCGTGTACCTCAACTTCAGCAGTGGTGAAATTCCACTAAGAGATAACACCCGAGAAACCCATGGACCATCATCAATCTCCTGATCCTCTGAAATCTTTGGCTAATCATCTGGCCCAGGCAGTCAACAGTGAGGAAGCCGGGCGGGCGCTGTTATTGCTGCGCAGTGTTGGCTTGCTAACGGGACCCGTGGGGACTAGCCGCGCTGATCAGATTGAACCGGATGAACTACAGCTGCAACTGACAAGCCGGGAAGAGGACGACCGGGTTGGAATCTGGGAACGGAAAAAGGGCTCGGAAAACTTTGTCCGCCGTCGCGATCTGGCGAACCAATGGACCTGGTGGGCTAATGTAGGACGAATCGCGCCAAAGCAGGCCAAACGTCGCGTGGTGCTGATAGGTGAATCGGTGGCCCGCGGGTATCTTTATGATCCGCAGTTCAATCCGGCCAAGGCCCTGGACAGCATCTTTCGCTCGCGCCTCGGAGCAGGCGAGATCGAGATAATAGATCTGGCGAAGACCGGGATGAGCTGCGAGCTGGCGAAAGACATGGTTTTGTCATCCCTGGCGCTCGAGCCGGATTGCGTCATCATTTTCGCCGGAAACAATTGGGTGACCGATAGCTATCGAGCTTTGGGGTCGGCGAACGCCATTGCCGTCCTGAGGGAAGGCGGAATTCCGGCTTTGAAGCGGCTGGTAGAAGAGAAACTGGCAGAGCTGGGAAGAAATGTCATCCGGGAAATTGCCGACGAGTTGGTCGCGCGACGTATACCTCTGATCTGGGTGCTGCCGGAATTCAATCTGGGAGACTGGAGAGATCCGATCACCGCCGCTCCCTACTTGCCGGGCAGCAGGAACTGGGAGTGGATTGATACGTCGCGGATGGCCAGCGAGGCGCTGGAGCGAGGAGATTTTGAGACAGCAACAGCGCTGGGGCAGCAAATAATTGAGCTGGATGGAGGCACATGCGTCAGGGGATTTCATGTCCTGGCCGAATGCGCACAGGAGACAGGCGACATCCAAGCTGCGCGAGCATACCTGGAAGCTGCACGGGATGCGCTGATGTGGAGTCCGCTCTCGCGCTTTAAGACACCCAGGCCCTATGCGCTGACGCAAAGGGTGCTGAGGGAAGGGATGGCCAGGGAAGGGATCCAAATTGTGGATTTGCCGAAGCTGTTTGCGGAATACCTGGACGGCGGTTTACCTGACCGGCGATTGTTCGTTGATTATTGCCATCTGACTGCCGAAGGCATACAGATCGCGATGTCAGAGACAGCATCCTGTGTGATCAGGGCGCTATCGGGAGCTGAGTATCCGTGGCGTTCGCTCAAGAGTCACTGTGTAACACCCAGCAACCGAATTCAGGCCGAAGCAATGTTTCTGGCCGCCATTTACAACGCTCACCTGGGCCAATCACGCGATCTGATCACATATTGTTGTCTCCAATCCCTGCGGATGTGGCCGGAAATAGCAAAGCTCATGAAGGCTTTTGCTGAAGTGCAGACACGGCGAGCCCCCATGCTGATGTGCAAGGCAGCGGAATTTGTTGTTGATCCGCAATTTCCATCAGTGCAAAAGTATTTGCCTTATTTCAACCTTTATCTTCAGCAGCTCGACAAAGTGCTGCTGGATGCCATGATCTCGTGCATTCAGGAAACCGGGGCTGAGGGGCGGAAAGAACTGGAGCAGCTTCGAGTGGAACAGCACAGTGTACGGCATGGGCGCATTGATCTACTGGACCGTTACTACTGCTTATCGGCGGAACAGGAATTTGCTCAGCCATTGGCTGGCGATATCGCCCCTGAACCGGGCAGCCGGCTGGAATCTGAAAGCGACTACTACAAGGCATATTCGCCGGACTCCAATTTTGTCTTTATCGGCGAAGCAGATACTCCGGTATCGCTTTGCCTTGCCTGCCGGCTGCCGGAATTTGGTCCGTCTGAGGGACTGATAACAATAGAGGTCAATGATGAGCCTCAGGGCGAGGTTCTCATCTCAAACAAATGGCAGAGCTGTGATATTGACGTTGATCCGGACGCAATCAAAACCGGTTTGAATAGGATTCGTGTGCGGTGGCCTAGAGGCGAGATTGCAGGAAAGCGGGCGATGGAACGCGGAGTGGAGGACCTGTTGGCGGATATGGTGCCAGACATCTACCCGGTGTTCGGGGAAATCCACTCATTTACCGCCGCTGTCCGGCGGGAGAGCACTGCGCCAGGCTATGCGGCTGCGGATCTTGAGGTGCCGGTTGCACGTTGACTCTTTTTCGGGAAAGGTGAGTCGAAAATTTGTCAGCTCATGCTCGAAAAGATAAAGCCACCCGTTGACAAACTTAAAAGATACTGATATTCAGTTACGTGAAGTTACGTTGTACCCCAGCTGCCAGTATCTCGCAAAGCCTTTCAATGGCGGCAGCTTGTCTCGACTAAAGTAATCCAACCAAATACCAGATATACAGTTCCGGTCACCCGCTGTGGTGATTTCTCGTTGTGCTCCGAACGAAAGTTGATCGCGGGCAGAGGCTTCCATGCCATTTACCGAGCTAGATACTCCTCCTCAAAGTTCCACGAGTAACAAAGTGGAGACCACTTACGGTCTTTCGCCTTTGCAGGAGGGCATGCTCTTTCATGCCCTTCAGACACCGCATGCCGGAATTTATTTGGAACAGTTCATATGCCAATTACGCCAGCCGTTCAGCGCCGAGCTGTTGAGAAAAGCATGGGAAACGGCCGTACAGCGGCACGCGACCCTGAGAACAGCTTTTGATTGGGAAACACAAGAAAAGCCGCGGCAAATTGTGTTCCGGCAAGTCGATTTGCCGTGGGTTGAAGAGGATTTGCGATCGCTGAGCAAAGATGCACAACAGCAATTGTTGGGCCAGAAGCTGGCGGCTGACAGGCAGTTGGGATTCGACATAACGAAGCCGCCGTTGACAAGGTTTGCAGTGCGGCGTCTGAGTGACGATAACTATCACTTCACCTGGACGTTTCACCACTTACTGCTCGATGGCTGGTCAGCCTCAATGGTTTTACGGGAAGTCCTGTTCATCTACCGGTCGCTGGGGGAGAATCGCAAAGCTGATCTTCCTGCTCCGGTACCTTTTGGTCGCTACGTGGAGTGGCTATCAAGGCAGGATGTTGAAAAGGCAAAGGCCTTCTGGACAAAGCATCTCCAGGGAATTGGTGAACCTCTGCGCTTGCCGGGTCCATACCAAAAAACCAGTTTCAGCGCCGAGGAGGAGTATCGAACTTATTCTTTCCACATTTCGTCGAACGATGAGGTGAAGCGATTTACAAAGTTACATCGTCTTACCTTAAGCACTGCGGCGCACGGAGCATGGGCTCTGTTGTTGAGCAAATATACCGGAGCAGGCGATGTGGTGTTCGGGAGCGTGGTTTCTTGCCGGCCTCCCGCCGTGGAGAATTCCGACTCCATTGTCGGAATGATGATCAATACCATCCCTGTTCGGATCGCAGTCCAGCGCGATCTTTCGTTGGTGAAATGGCTACAGCAGTTGCAGGCAGAGATGTCGGAAGCGCGGCAGTATGAATACTGCGGTATCTCTGAGATACAGAGATGGGCGCAAATCCCGGCGACCCAGCCATTATTCGAAACGTTTGTGCTGGTTGAAAATTTTCCTTCGCTCAGCGCAATGGTTGGAGCAAAGCCTGATGAATCAATGACAGTTGATGAAAGGCCAAGGACAATCGAGAAGACCAGTTTCCCGCTAGGTATCGAAGTGGAACCGGACAATGGAATTACGATAAGAATCCATTACAACCGCAATCGCTTTGAAGACGGTTTCGTGGAGCAGATGGCAAGGCATTGCTCTGGTTGTTTTGAAGCCATCCTGTCGCAGACCGCG
>DASUBD010000589.1:0-3399 GCA_035763445.1 Candidatus Angelobacter sp. | reverse complement strand
TTCAGACCATACCGCCGATCTCCCCGACCTCTTCACTACCACATGGATCATGGGCCGCAGCAAACCGCTGGAGCTTTACGGTCCCGAGGGGGTGGCCGAACTGGCAGCGGGAGTGAGGCAGTTCCTGGCAGAGGACATCCACATACGGCGCGATTTGACTGAGATGCTTCCCGCCGCCGGCGCCAGGATCAGCACGCACGTTGTGCAACCAGGCGTGGTCTATGACGATGGCGAAGTCAAGGTTATCGCTTTTGCCGTGGATCATGCGCCGGTGAAACCAGCTTTTGGTTACAGGTTTGAAGCGCACGGGCGGGTCATTGTTTTCAGTGGAGACTACCATCCTCACGCGGACACGGTGGCGGCCGTAAAGGACGCGGACGTGCTGGTGAGCGAGGTGTACCTTCCGGAATACTTCGACCGCGTACAAAAGGGAGAATCAACCGAACGGCTGAAGCGATATCACTGCACGCCGGAGCAGGCAGCGGAACTGGCAAGCAAAGCGAAGGTCAAAAAGTTGATATTCAGCCATATTATTCCCGCTGACGGTGCGGAGGAGATCGTCCGCCGGGCCAGAAAAGTATTCGCCGGCGAAGTCATTGCAGGGAAAGATCTGATGAGATTTTGACGAGCGCTCGGCGCGCGCATGCGGACGGAGCCCAACACACCCACCACGGAGACGCGGAGACACGGAGAAATCAAAAAGACTGGCGCGATGAACGCTCATGGATGCAGATGGTGTTGGTGCTTCAAAGAACCGTTGATAAACGAGAACAAGCCGATCCGGGGACTGCACCACCCGGTTCCGCCCCCGGATACAGGTTATGTCGTCCCCCTGCGGGGACTCAGAAACGTTGTTGGTCATGCACCCGAGACGGCCAGCTTTTTCTGTGTCGCCCTGCCGGGGTTGTTCTCCCCTCTCCTTTACGACGCCACCCGCCCACGGCTCGCCGAGGCAGACTCAGAGTTCATCAACTGCCACAGCAGAGTGGCTGTGGCGAAGGTGGGAAATCCCTGAGCGTTCAGTGAGTCATTGTCGAGCCGCCATGCGAAAATTCCCGCCGCATGGTTAGCTTTCAGCGCAGCGACATAGATACTGGGATCGTCAGAGTCACCAATGGGACCTTCGGAATCCATGCCGTAGACAATCGTCGCGTATGAGCCCAGCATCTCTGCATACTGGTCCGCGTACGGGGGATTATTGCCATAGCTCTGCGGCTGAGTGTAAGTGAACGCCTTCAGCACGCTGCCATCGAGTCCCCACGTCTGAGCCGGCGTGATGGTCATAATGGGGTTGGGGAGGGCCTTTTTCAGGGCTGCCGCCAGGGCCTGCGCAAGCGTCAGCATGTCTTTTGGATCGACCGTGGTGGACTCAAAATCAATGTCAATTCCATCGAGCCCGAACGTCTGGACGATGGCCCTCATACTGTCGGCAAACGGTCCTGGAGTTTTGGCGGCGTTGCCGGCATCGTTGCTTCCCCAGCCCAGCGAGATGATGATTTTGAGAGATGGGTTCTTCTGGCGCGCGGTCTTGACCACCAGCTTTACCCGGTCAATGTCAGTGTCGTTTGGGTCGAAGGGAAAGTTGTTGTCACGCCAGTTTGTAAAGTCAGCGACGTAGACGCCGTTTTTCTGCACTGTGTGCACAAACGCCAGGATGAGCAGGTTGCATTTATCGAACGGCGCAGCGGCAACTATCTTTTCATAGTGCTGCTTGGGGACTCCGTTGAAGAACCCGAAAAATTGCACCACAAAGGGGTTTGGAATGGAATTACTGTAGCCTGTATCCGCCATAACTGCTCTCTTTCTACTTGAGATCCCCGGTGCACCTGGGAACCCTCCTTCTCCATTAACCTCAAAGTACAAGAATTCTACCTGAGCTATTTGCGGACAACATAGGCGGGCAGGAAAAGATTGCGTGTACCGCAACGGACGCAAACGCCGCCAAGGATTCCGGGGCAATCAGGAGCCGGTAAATGGGAGCTGGCCAGAAAAGAAGCACTCAGTCCAAGAGATAGATTGGCGCGGGATCACGGCGAGAGGCAGGGGCGAAGTTTCTGATCTGGTTACGAAACACCCGGGCATCCATCACCGCGGTAATCAGGCGCTCGTTCCTATTTCTTGCCTGCAAAGCCTATTCGAGGTACGCTCTGGCCAGTTATGGCAAGTCTGCGAGTTTTCCTCTTCTGCACCATCCTGAGCCTTTGCGGATTCGCGCAGGATATTCCAGTCCCTTTCGAGCGATTCTCCAAACCACCCAGGCCCGACGCCATGGCGAAGGCAAAGGAAGAGGCTCTGAAGCATGCGGTGGCCGTGAATCCCGAATCGGCGGAAGCCTGGACTGATCTGGGATGGCGTCTCTACAAAGATGGCCGTTATGGCGAATGTGAATACGCCATGGGGCAGGCGCGCACCTATGCTCCGGCGGATCCGTATACCCTATGGCTCTCCGGCCTGGCCAGCTACGCCATGGGCCACTATGACGCGGCCCACAAATTTCTGTGGCAAATGTGGAAGGACAATCGCACCTATCCCGAAACAGTGGACATGGGCGTAACTTACGACCTGCTGGGAAGGATTGCGCTGCAACAGCGTGATCTCTTCACCGCGGCTTACTTCTTCAGCAAGGCGGGAGACGAACAGCCCAAGAACTGGCAAGTGCAGTTCCTGCTGGGCATCACGGAGTGGTACCGGCAGAGTTATGGACAATCTCTGGATGCGTTTGAGCGAGCGCGCTCACTCCGGCCCGATGACCCGCTCATTCTCAATCATTACGCATGGGCGCGAGCTGCCGTGGACGTTCGCTATCCGCAAGACGGAGACCAGCAATTCAAGGAAGCGAAATCAGCGATTGATGCCGCCCTCAAAGCCGACCCCAAAAATGCCCAGACCTATGAGCTTCTGGGCAGGCTGGAATTCACCCGCAAAAACGCTTCCGCTGCCATAGACGCGCTGCGCCGGGCTATTTCACTCAATCCCAATGCTGCCGGATCGCGCTATTTCCTGGCCAAAGTGCTCATCTCCACGGGCACGCCGGACGCCAGAGTGGAAGCCAAGGAACTCCTTCTCAACGCCATTGCGCTTGCTCCCGCTTACTGGGAAGGCGATGAGGAGTCGCCCCACGCGCACCTGCTGGCGCAGATGTTTGCCGATGAAGGCTCCTACGAGCGCGCACAGGCCCTGCTGGACTGGATCACCAAACAGGACGAGGAGGCGCGATGAAAATTGGCTATATCTGTCTGTTTGCTATTTGCAGCACCTTGGCTGCATCAGGACAGGACCTGGGCGTGGCGTTTGGCCGCGCCGAGCAGATTATCCGTGATTCCAAGCCGACCTCCAGCGGCGTAAGCGAACGGGCGCGCAACGACCGCGAAGATCGTCGCACCTCCGGAGGTTCGCAAA
>DASUBD010000588.1:0-2813 GCA_035763445.1 Candidatus Angelobacter sp. | reverse complement strand
GTTGGTCTCCACGCCATGCTGGCGCGTGTAGAGATCATAGTAGCGGCCCTGCAAAGCTAGAAGTTCTTCATGTCGGCCACGCTCTACGATTTTGCCGGCCTCCACCACCAGGATCTGATCGGCCTGGCGAATGGTGGAGAGCCGGTGAGCAATCACAAACGTGGTGCGCCCCTGCATCAGGTACTTGAGGCCCTGCTGAATGTAAGCTTCCGACTCAGAGTCAAGACTGGAAGTGGCTTCATCAAGGATGAGTATCCTGGGGTCGGCCAGCACTGCGCGGGCAATGGAAACCCGCTGCTTCTGTCCGCCCGATAGCTTTACTCCGCGCTCTCCAATGATGGTGTCGTATTTTTCCGGAAAGCGTTCCGCAAACTCATCCACATGGGCGATGCGGCACGCCTGCATGATTTCCTCTTCCGTGGCTTCCGGCCGCGAGAACGCAATGTTCTCGCGGATGCTGCCGTCGAACAGGAACGAATCCTGCAACACCACTCCCAGCCCGCTGCGGTAGGAATCCAGCCGAATACTACTGAGATCCACGCCATCAACAGTAACGCGCCCGGAGGTTGGCTTGTAAAACGCCGCCACCAGGCCAATCATGGTGGACTTCCCAGAACCCGAGGAGCCAACCAGCGCGGTAACGGTCCCGGGCTGCGACAGGAAAGTCACGTCTTCCAAGACAGGCTTGCCCGGATCGTAAGCAAAATTTACGTGTTCAAAAGCGATCTGGCCATCGATGCGAGGCAGGACAATCGTTCGCTCGGGATCCTGATGTTCCTGGCGTTCATTCAGGACCTCGCGTGTGCGGTCCAGGCCGGCCAGAGCTTCTGTGATCTGGGTCCCGATGCTGGCAATTTGCGCAACCGGCGCAATCAGGAATCCCATGTACATGGTGTAACTAAAAAGAATTCCTGGAGTCATATGCCCGGCCAGAATCTGCCGTCCGCCAATGAACATCACCACGCAGCTTACCGTTCCCAGCACGACGGAAGAAGAAAGACCCATCAGTGATGTTGCTGTCAGCGACTTCAGCACGTTGTTCAGCAGGCGCTCCACGCCGCCGCTGAAAACCGTGGTCTCGCGCTCCTCAGCATGATAGCCCTTCACCACGCGAACTCCTCCAAGTGATTCTGTCAGCCGTCCAGTCACTTCAGCGTTGATCCTGGCGCGCTCGCGAAAAATTGGCCGGATGATTTTGAAGGCGCGGCTCAAGGCGGCCATCAATATCAGCAGGAACCCCAGAGCAATCACTGTCATGAGCGCATTCATTTTCAGCAGGATCGCCAGGGCAAGCAGGGCAGTGAGAATCCCTCCGCAAAACTCCACCAACCCGGTGCCGATCAAGTTGCGCACGCCTTCCACGTCGCTCATGATGCGGGAAACCAGCACACCTGTCTTAGTCGAATCGTAGTAGCTGAGAGAAAGCCTTCCCACGTGCGCCTGAACTCTGCGACGCAGCTCTGCAATCAATCTCTGCCCCTCTTTGGAGAGCAACTGAGTCAGCGAGTACGAGCAGATTCCCTGAATCAGGGTGGCTGCGGCAACTGCGCCAACGAGAGGTAAAAGCAAATCCTGGCGGTGCTTGCCGATGATCACATCCAGAAGGACCTTTGGCGCATACGGCAGGACCAGACCTGCCAGGCGTCCAGTGAGCAGCACCAGGAAGCTGCCCGCCAGCAACTTCCGTCGCGGACGCACCAACTCGCGGATCATCGGCCACGCCGATTTCAGGTTCTGTCTTGCGCTTTTCTTCTTTTCGGCCGGCTTGTTCTCGCTCGGATTCGCCAAATCTGTACCCCAACCTTACAAATATCTTTTAATAGATTACTCAGAGAAGCTTTGCGGTTCGAATTATCCGTCAGCTTCCCCGCTTCATACCATCAATTCGCGCCGAAACGTGGAAAAATCAATCGTCGCTAACCTGAAACAGTGTGCAAGCCCGAAATGTCCCGTTGACTATCTCTTTTCCCGGGAGCAGCATAGAGCGCACTAATCTTGAGGAGGCTTCGAATGGGCAGAAAGATTCTGGCAGGAATTCTGGGCGGCATTGCATTTTTCGCCTGGTCAAGTATTGCGCATTTGGCAACAGATCTTGGTCAAACCGGTCTCAGTGAGCTTCCCAATGAGCAAGCTGTCGTCAATGACCTGAAGGCCAACATCACAGCGCCCGGCCTTTACTTCTTTCCCGGCTATGGGTTAGGACCGAACGCCACTCATTCCCAGAAGATGGCCGCCATGAAAGACCTGGCGCCCCGGATTAAGGCGGGCCCAATTGGCCTGATGGTCTATCACCCCACTGGCTATGATGCGTTGTCTCCACGCCAGATGCTCACGGAGCTTGCAACCAATATCGTCCAGGTGCTGCTTGCCGTCTTTTTGCTGGGCCAGACCACCATCACCAGCTTTGCCGCGCGGTGGCGATTCATCACCGTCGCCGGAGTCCTGGCCGCCATCAGCACCAACATCTCTTACTGGAACTGGTATGGATTTCCTGGTAACTATACGGTCGCTTACATCTCTGTAATTGCTATGGGATTTGTGTGTGCTGGACTGGTAGCAGCAGCTTTGGTCAAGCCTGCTCCGGCATCTATGGCCGCTCGCGCCTAGATGCTGGATGCTGGATGAATGACGAATCCTGTAAACTTTTAAGCCTGCCAGTTTCGGAGGTAAGCGTATGCCCATGCAATACGAGTACACCGCCATCCCTGAATCTGCGGTGCCGCGCGCCAGCAATCCGGTTTTCCAGCATTTGCTGGACACCTATGCCAGCGAAACCAGCAAAGTGGTGAGTGTGTGGCGGGAGTTCGCACCGG
>DASUBD010000587.1:0-5746 GCA_035763445.1 Candidatus Angelobacter sp. | reverse complement strand
TGCAGAATTTCCCGGGAGAAGTGCTGAAAATTGTAACTACCAAGTCCGAGCATGTACGCTCCTGCTGATTTCTTTGCAAAAGGCAGGCTGGAGATCCCGACCGAATTGGATGCCAACCGGGAAGCCGCCGTTTGCTTTGCTCTCGGTGTTGCCGCATGTCACTGATCATCTTGCTCCAACCTTGCAGAGACATGCGGGCCTGCCATCTTCTACATTACGCAGTTCTTCCTGTTTTCATCAAGTGCCCGCAGAACGTTGCCCTTCCGTATGGGGCGACTGATAAAATCATTAATTCGCATCGTTCAGAAAAGTTCACCGTACTTCAGCAGAGCAGCTTGTTCAACCAGGCTATCTGGAGGTTTGAATGCCAGCATTGAAAGCAGGCGATGTTGTCCCCGACTTTGAGTTGCCGGCGTGTACCGGCAAGCAGAGGCATAAATTCAAGCTCGGCGAATTGTTGGGCAAGAAAAACATAGTCCTGGCGTTTTATCCGCTGGACTGGAGTCCGACTTGAACCAACGAAATGTCGGCGTACAGCAGATATCTCAAGCAGTTCGCCGACTACGATGCCCAGGTCGTGGGTATCAGCCCGGACTCGATCTACTCTCACCTCGCGTGGCAGGAAAAAAGCATCGGATGGCTCGATTATCCTTTGGCCAGCGATTACTGGCCGCACGGAGGTACAGCACAAAAATTCGGTATCCAGAGACTCGGAGAGCCGCTGCCCGGTATCAATGACCGATCGGTCTTCATTGTGAATAAAGCTGGCAAGATCGCCTTTGCCAAAATCTATGAACTCGGTCAGGAGCCCGATTACGAAGAACTTCTTGCTGAGTTGAAGAAACTTAACTGACCCAAGCCAGCAAGCAAATGGAGCAGCGCAGAATGTCATCACTGCGGCTGCTCCATGATTGTTTTTATTCTTCTTTGAAAAAATCAGCTCACGATGCCTTTTTCTTGTGCGTACGAGTCTTAGTCGGCTTGGGCGCGGCGACAGACCCAACTTTCTTCTCCATATCCTCAATCGCCTGACCCAGCATGGCTTTGTTCTGCTCCATGTCCTGGACCTCATTGATCTCGGTGTAGGGACTAGGCGGTCCACCATGGCCCACTACGAAAATGGTTGGCGTGTGCTGCAAGCCGGCGCGCGAACCCAGGTCTCGATCGGCCATGATCAGCGCTTTCAGCTTACCTTCAGGATCAACGGCAAAGGGAAGAGGAACTTTGTTTTCGTCGGCAAATTTTTGTATCCACTGTTGCAGGTTGCCTTTATTGATGCTGGGCTGGTTTTTGTAGATGTAGCCGCGAAAATCTTCTCCCAGCTTTTGTGATTTGGTGTCAAAGAAGCGCGCGTACACCGCCGCGTCGAGCGACCACGGATGCATGGGAAGCGGAAAATCGTGCAGCACCACCGGGACTTTGTGCGCATTGGCCACTTCGAAAAGCACGGGGTACCAGCGTGCGCAATCAGGGCACTCAAGATCTTCAAACACCTCCACAGCCACCTTCGCGCCCGGAGGCGTCTTCAGCATAGAACCATCGGCGGCTGAGCAGGCAGCCGCGAGCGTAAGAGTTGCCACCAGAGAAAATGCAACATTGCGAAAACGAATCATTTCATCTCCAAAGCAATAAAGAATAACAAAGTCCAACTATCGTTTGCTGTCGACAGGCTTCGGCTGAATAGCAGCCCCTGCCTTTTTCTCCATGTCTTCAATCACTCGGTCCAGCTTATGCCGGTCAATTGTCTCCACAAAAGGAATTGCTGCTCCGCTTCCACTTACCACGAAAACTGTGGGCGTGTGTTCCAGTCCAATGCGCTGGCCAAGACGAAAGTCCGCTGTTACCTCTTCCGCCAGCTTGCCGTCGGGATCGAGGACAGAGGGCAGCGTAACCTGTTTCTCTTCAGCGAATTTAGCTGTAAATTTCTGGAGCGCAGCCTCGTCACCAATCAGCCTCTGGTTTTGTAAGATATAACCCCTGAACTCGTCCCCAAGTTTCTGCTTTTGACTGTCAAAAAAGCGCGCGTTCACAGCGGCCTGAAAAGACCAGGTATGTCGGGGCAGCGGAAAGTCATGAATCACCAGGGGAACATTGTGTGCTTTTGCGGCTGCGGCCAGCATTGAATGCGCCGTGGCACAGTCCGGCCACTCAAGGTCTTCGAAAACCACAATGGCCACCTTCGTCCCGGCGGGCGGAGGAATGAGTGCAGCCAGGTTTCCTCCAGTGGCTTGGGTGGCCAGCGCCAGCACTGATATCAGCAGCACCGTTCCAGTCAGGCGGAGCTTCATTCGCACGTACCCCTGTTTCAAGAGTGATTCTCCCATTCTACTGTCACGGGGAGCAGGGTTTCAGCGCTAAAAACGGAACTTAAGGCTGCCTCCCAGAGTGCGTGAAGGCGCGAACTGAATGGGAATCTCATCGCTCTCCTTGGCAATCTGGTAGCGATTATCCAGGAGGTTGGTAGCGTCCAGTTCAAGATCAAGCCGCTGTGGTTCGGCATTCCACAAAGTAAAACCTGCTGCAATGTCCTGTGTCAGGTGCTGTGGCAACCTCGGCCCGTTTTCAATGATGGTGCCGCTTCCATAACGTAACGCGGTACCCGCCCACAAATTCCGCCAGCGATTCCGGTAGAACAGATTGGCCGTCCCCGTGTGCAACTGGTCGAAGGCAGGCTGGATTCGTTGACCGGGAGCCAGAGGCTCATCTCCGGTGAAACCACCGGTCACCGGGCCATAGAAATACGTCCGTGAAAGCGTGTACTGCAGCCGCCCACTGATTCCCAGTCGCTCCAGGTTCCTCACATTCAGTACCACGTCCGCGCCACTCGAGCGGGCTGTGTGAAAATTGATGGGCAGAAACAGGCGGGAAATGCTGATCTCGTGGTTTTCAAAACTGTTGTGCCCGGAATGGGTATAGGCATCAACTTCAAGGCTGATCTCTTTCTGTAATTCCTGCTGCCAGCCGACCTCAAAATAATTCTGCGTATAGGCGCGAACGTTACCCACACGCTGGTCAGGGTCAGCGGCATTATTTCCAATGAAGCTCGCCAGCAACGAATATTCGATCGGCGGCGGGGAGAATAACCGGTTGTAAGAAGCGCGCAAAACAGAGCGCGTCTTCTCAATGTGGTAGGCGACGCCCACACGCGGGCTGAACTGTACATGCGTATCTACCAGGTCGAAATGATCATACCGGGCTCCATAATCCACCACCAGATTGCGGAACGGTGAAAAATGGTCCTGCAGGTAGAAGCTGGCCTGCCCGCCCGTGAGACCTCCACTGAAGCTGAAGACTCCACTCGCGTCCAGGTTGAATATTTCCGCATCGCCCCGTCCGTCAATAAAAAAGCTCTCAAGCTCCCGCAGCCGCACCAGGTCAACACCGGCTTTGAAAATGTGTCCATGCCATGAGCCAATTGCGTCGCTCTTGACTCCTATCGCAAGCGGGCTTCGCGAGCCAATCGATAGCGGTGTCTCCGGATCTGACGTCGGTAAAATGTGGTCCGAGCCAATCCTCTGGTAAACGGAACTGGTGATCACCGCATCGGGAGAAAAAGTGTGGCCCCACGTCAGAATCGCAGTCTGCTGCTTCAAGCGCCTTGATGCATCGCGACCCGCCTCCTGGTCTTCGGTCAGGTTAGGCTGTTGAAAATCTGTGCCGCCGCCCATGAGCAAAAGCTTGAAAGCATCTTTTCCGCGGCTCCAGTCTAGCTGGGCTGTGCCGCGCAGGCCGCCACCAAAATCGTTGAGTTCAACCGGCTCAGGAGGGTCGAGAAAACGCCCCGAGGTAAAACCATCCAGAAACGCGTAGTAGCCAAACCCGCCTTTGGCCCCGCCATATTCGGCGTTCACATCGTAGGTGTCCTGGGTAGCGCCGCGGAAATTTACGTCTCCATGCGCGCTCATGCTCTTTCCCGAGCGGGTGGTGATATCAAGCACCCCGCCAAAACGGTTCCCATATTCCGCGGTATAGCCTCCGGTCATCAGGTCGACCGTCTCAAAGATCTGAGGACTTGCTCCGGGGGCAAACTGCGGCTGCGTGTTATCAAGAAAAGAAACGCCATTGATGAATTCATGCAATGAGAACTCATTGCCGCGCACATTGATGAAATTGTCATGGCTCTGGCTGGCGCCCGGCATAAAATTTGAAACCAGCGAATTGGTGGTCTCTACCAGAGGATCCGGCAGTCGCTCCATTTGCTCATGCGTCAAAGTGGTGGAAGTACCCGTCTTGTCGGGATCAATGGTCTGTGCTTGAGCACGCACTTCAATTTCGGTGCTGGAACTGGCTTTTGGAGCAAGTTCAATACTAACGGCTACAGGCTCGCGCGGCCGCAGGACCAAATGATATTTAGCCGGATACTTGCCTTCTGCCTGCGTTGTCAGCGTGTATTCCCCTGCATCCACAGGGGCAAAGCGAAACCTGCCCTGAGCGTCAGCTGTCGCCGTCCGGACCGGAGATGCATGGTCAGGCAGGGTCAGGGTTAGCTGAGCTCCGGGTACCGGTACTCCGGCAGTTGTTTTGACTACGCCCTCCACGCTGGATTGTGCGGCGCAGAACGTTCCCGCCAGGAAAATGGTCAGGAAAAAAATACAACGAAGAATTCTCAAGACACGCCCCTACTGCTAAGCAGAGCTGCAATTTTAGCGCATGACTGGGAAAGCATGCTATTGCTGCGGCAAAACTTCCGCTCCGGCCAGGTCAGAAACGGATAAGAATTTCTTCTGGCCGGCGTATTTCCTGAGCAGAGAGCGCGTGGCTTCCACCGTGAAATGGCGGTCAGCACCAAAATCGAGATGGCCGCCATCATGTAGCAGCACTACCTCGCCACGTTTTTCGCTTCGGCGCTCAATCTGGTTCACCACTTTGTTCACAATCTCGTCCGTTGATCTCGCACTCCAGTCATAGCCTGTCACCGACCACATAACCGGCTCCATGCCCAATTGCCTTACGGTACGCAGCACGTTGGGTCGTCTCCCGCCAAATGGAGGGCGGAACCACGGTATTGATTCGCCGATTGCATCTTCAAGGACTTTACTGCAGCTTTCCAGCTCCTGCCTGAGACGGGACGCAGACGTGAAGATCAGGTTCGGGTGTGTGTCCGTATGGTTGCCAATCACATGTCCCGCGGAGCGGATTGCGCGTACCAGGTCAGGGCGCTGCCGAACATACTTGCCTATCAGGAAGAAAGTGGCTTTGGCCTGGTGCTCGGCCAGTAGATCCAGCAACTTTTGCGTGTGCGGATCATTGGGACCGTCGTCATACGTGAGCGCCATCTGGCCTGGGTCACTGCCGTGAGTCAAAGTCCGGCCATAAAGCTGCGATTCCGGCGCCATACTGGAATATCCGGCGTATCCGGCAGCCGCCGCGGCTACGAGTGTGATGGGAAAGAGCATCCTCTCTCAAATTCTAATGTGAAATTAAAGATATTGATTCCCAAATGCTTTTAACGTTTCCACAGCCCTCCATGGTTTTGTGGATTGCCAGCGAGACCTTGCCGATATATCCTGCGCTGAGTCAGCCCTGATCGTGACTCATGGCCAAGCTTTTTGAACCACCTCGTTATATCGCCATTGAAGGCCCCATTCGCGTGGGCAAGAGCACGCTGGCCAACATTATTTCTGACCGGCTGAATGCGCAACGCGTCATCGAACCGGAAGACAATGCATTTCTTGGCTCCTTCTATGAAGGCGAGCGCGGAGCTGCCTTCCAGACCCAGTTCGCGTTCATGATTCGCCGTTTTGAG
>DASUBD010000586.1:0-5575 GCA_035763445.1 Candidatus Angelobacter sp. | reverse complement strand
GGAGCCATTGAAACCATCCGCCATGCGCGTCAACTCGGAATCCACTGCAGCCTCGGACATTCAAACGCGACCTACGAAGAAGCCGTTGCCGGCATTACGGCCGGCGCCAATCATGTAACCCACACGTTCAACGCGATGCGCGCCCTTGATCATCGTGATCCTGGAATCCTGGGTGCGGTTCTGCAGCATCGCGAGCTATCAGCCGATATCATCGCCGACGGAATTCATGTTCATCCCTCAGTTGTGGATCTGTTTATCCGTGCAAAGGGTCTGGACCGCGCAATCCTTATCACAGATGCAATCAGTGCCACCGGCATGCCGGAAGGACGCTATGATTTGGGAGGCTTGGAAGTCGAAGTTAAAGACGAGCGTTGCGAGTACAACGGCAAGCTCGCCGGGAGCGTTTTGACGCTTGAACGCGCCGTTCGAAACGTGATGGCATTTGCCAGATTGGGACTTAAGGACGCACTGCGGCTGGCGACTTCGAATCCGGCAGCGCTCATGAGCGCGAGCGAGGAACGAGGATCGCTGATGCCGGGCTCTCGGGCCGACATCGTCGTGCTTACTCCAGAAGGACAACTGTTGCAAACAATTCTGGGCGGCGAGGTAGTGTGAAGCAGCTCATGCGCGACGACACTCGCATCATCCTCTGCAAAATGGCATTGTGCGCCTTGCTTGTACCGCAGCTTGCAGCAGCAAAGGAACACCGGTCAGAACAGATTGTTGGCTACTTCACTGAGTGGGGCGCCAATGCTCCTTCGAACTCGAACCCATACACTGTAAAAAATGTCGCCTCCAGCGGAGCGGCAGGCATCTTGACCCAACTGGATTACGCCTTTGGGAAAGTCGTTGATGATCATTGTCAGATTGCAAACCCTGAGGCAGCTCTTCAGCATCGTTACGATGCCTCCACTAGTGTGAATGGAAGCGATGATCCCGAGGGGTTCAATCAACTACGGGGCACTTTTCATCAGCTTAAAGAATTGAAGCAGCTCTACCCTTCCCTCAAGATTCTGATTTCGCTGGGCGGCTGGGGCGGCTCTGCAGGTTTTTCCAGCGCAGCCGAACCGGAACACGTCAGCGAGTTTGTCCGCTCCTGCGTGGACCTGTTCATCCGAGGTCATTTTTTCGCCGATACCACCGAAGAAGGAGTATTCGATGGCATTGATCTGGATTGGGAGTATCCCGTGGATGGAGGCTTGCAGCCCGGCAAGCCGGAGGACAAGGATAACTTTACCGTATTGGCGGCGGAATTTCGCCGCCAGCTCGATGCAGTCCGACCCGGACTGCTGCTGACAGCAGCATTGCCTGCTGAACCCGAGTACTACCGCAATTTCGATCTGCCGCAGATCAGCCGCTATCTTGATTGCATCTCAATCATGGCCTATGACCTGCATTGGAACACGGAGAAACAAACCAACTTTCACAGCGCTCTCTATCACGCGCATTCTGATCCTTCCCTGTCGCCTTTGAACCAGCGCTTTGGCGATTTTGCCGTCCGCGGATTTCTGGCTGCTGGTGTGCCACCATCAAAAATAATTCTTGGTGTGCCTTTTTACGGCAAAGGCTGGTCCGGCGTGCCACATATAAACCACGGTCTCTATCAAAGCGCCGCCTCACCTGCCCAGAACGGAGGGAGCTTTCGAGATCTGAACGGGCTTCCCAAGGATGCAGACAAGCGATATTCGAAAGAGGCGGGAAGCTGCACAGTTTGGTACGAAGATGTGTTCTGGAGTTACGACTGTGTGCAATCCATTCGGCAAAAAGCCAAATATGTCCGCCACAAAAAACTTGGCGGCATGATGTTCTGGGAGCTCAGCGAAGATACTCAGGCCGTCGAGCTGCTTCGTACATTACATACTGAACTGATCCGCTGAGCTAAGGAAAACGCTCTCAACAGCCTGAAAACTTCAGCGGCTCTCTTTTTGCTCCACGGGCGTGGCGCCGATCTTCGCCGTAATCTGGTTGCGCAGCTCCCATAGTTCACGGTACGCAAGGTGTTGCATACGCTGCTGCAGCACTTCCACCGGCGTTCCCATGGTACCCACCACGCCTCCGCCGATAATGCGCTGCGCCAGCTTGAGATGGTGAAAGCGGAACATCTGCATGCGCTCATCAAAGTCGAGCATGCGCTCGGCTACGTCATGCAGACCGAACAACTCTTCATGCCGGCGATAAACGTCATCGTATGTCAGATGCCTGCTCGTGAGTTGCTCCTGAAATGCGTCGCCGATCCGCGGCGCGATATGCAGCAGTGACAGAAATCCCGGGGAGTCCAGCCCGCTGCCATGTCCAAGTCCTGCCCGAATGACGTGATAGTCGTAGGGTGTGATCGTTTCAAGAATATGCAGAAGTGAAAGAGGATGCTCCAGCATCGCGTTTGCGCGGCGGATCAACCTGGCTGCATTGCCAAAATCGCCCTTCTCGATGGCCGTGCGTGCTCGCTCCAGTTCCCATGCGGCGCCCTTCATCAGCAGCTCAGATGATTGATGCACTACCTGAAACGTCAATTCATCCGGATGGGACAGCTGCTCCATGGGCGTTTGCAGTGACAGCAGGTCGTCCGTACGGAGATAGCGCTCGTAATCCGTCTCTCCTTTGCCTTGCAGAATGGGCTTGCGAAGATCTTCCGTCTGTTTAGTTTTCAAGTTGGCCTCTACTCCTCGGCCGATTAGCGCAGGCTTTATATCTAAATTTGATTCCAGTCCACTTGAACAGGTTAACCGATGCGCGGGCATTGCGGAAACCAGCGCAGTAATTTGTGACTCTCGCGTTTTTCAGATTGGCTCTGCATTGGAGCCCATTTCTAAGTAGTCGCCGGTCGGCGAAGGAAACCAAGTACAGCTGCCGCCAGAGACACAATCACCATGGCGGAGCCCAAAATTGCAACAATTCGCGGAGCAGAGGCATGGCTCAGCGTCTGCAGCAGAACACCCAACGGAAACAGCACCGCACCCGCCAACAACACCCATGCCAGCACAAGCTTTTGCTTTGCAGGAAAATGCACACTGTCAAAACCGAATCCAAGCACAATCAAGACCATCGCCAGCCCAATCCAGTGGCTGTGCGCATCCACTTGGCGATCGTAGCGATACTTGGCTTCGCGATATTGCTCCATCGCCTGAGAGGAGCGTGCCTGATCCCGATTGGCGGCAGCGCTGAAGCCGCTTGCGAGCGATGCGCCAATGCCATCGAGCGCCTGATGTTCCGCGAACACGGCGTACCAGAGCCCATATGTCATGCCGAGCAGGGCCAAGCCAATCCCGCCCAACAGCAGAACTCGCTTCGCGTTGCTCATTGGGACCTCACGGTTCCAGCATCAAGGCTGCCGGTGTAGCGCAGAATGCCGATCCACATTCCGAACCCGGCCACGATTACCAGCAGCCCACCAAAATCGGCTAGGCCGCCGGCCACCAATCCGAACTTTATCTCCAGCAGAACACAGACCGGCAGCAAAGAGGATCCAAAAAGAAGAACCGCCGCCCACCGGCCCTTCCATGCTTCTCTAAAGCTGACGTAGGGCTGGAACAAGCCAAGCAGCATGGCCAGAATTCCGAACTCGGCAAAATGAGCATGCGCTGCTATGTTCACTGCCTTCTCACCTTGAAGCTGGCCATACTCCGCGAGCGCCTGAACAACCCGCGCGCGGTTCTGTACTGCCGCACCCGAACTCATTTGCGAGAGCAATTGGTGATCCGCCGCTTCGTGCCGGTAGAGGTCAGCGCCCGCGTAATAAGCTCCGTGCAAAAATCCCAGCAGCACCAGCGACAACCCTCCCGCCAGCAACAGCCGGGCCGACGTTGTTTGTGTGCTCAACAGCGGATCATGAATCGGCGACCGCCCGCTACTGCGGAAGTGTTGTGCCAGTCCGTACAAGTAACCGGCTGTCGCAACCATCACCAGCGCACCAGCCGAATCAGCAACAATGCTGGCCCATCCAATGGCGCTAAGTGGGCTGTACGCCAGTCCTACGTAGTGGATGAGAAACACGCCAAGCGGCAGCAAAACACCTCCGCCAACGAATAACCACGCCAGCCTTCGCTGCGCCTGTTCAGACAAGGCAATCCACGGCTGCACAATCGCCACCATTAGCGCCAGAAACCCGAAACCGATCAGGTGAACGTGCGTGTCCACCTTGGTTCCACGGTTTTCCAAAAACTGGCCCACGTTGGCAAAGCTTGAATTCACTCCATTGGGATCACCCGCCAGCGCAGCATTGGCGGCGGAGGCAAGGCTGGCTCCTACGCGTGACGCATTCTGGTGAAGAACAAAGACGGCGAAGATATCGCCGAAGATCATGCCTGCCAGCACCATGGCAATCCCGCCAAGCACCAGCAGCCGCCGAGCGCTCATCGGCGCAAACCACCGCAACTCATCCTCTACCGTGCGTGTGATCAATGCCTCAGGAGTGGCCACTAAGGAATCCCTCTCTCCGCTATTCCGGCACAACAGCCGTCACTTCAATTTCCACCCGCGCATCTGCCTCGACCAGGCCGGAAACTTCCACCACTGACATCGCTGGATAATGCCGTCCGATGATCTCCCGGTAACTGGCTCCAATCTCTTTGGCAGCGTTGAGGTACTCATGCCTATCCACTACGTACCAGGTCATGCGGGCAATGTGCTCGGGACGGGCTTTCGCCTCCGCCAGGATCTCCACAATGTTCTTGAGCGCCTGTGCTACCTGCCCGGCAAAATCTTTGCTCTCAAATTCTCCACGGCTGTTCCAGCCGACAATGCCGCTCAAAAATACCGGAGAACCCTTAGCGACAACGCCGTTCGAATACCCGTTCGGTCGTGGCCAGTTTGGTGGTTGCAGAACCTTCATGCCTTTGCTTTCACCTTGTCCTCATTCGTTGTGCGACTCCCTTATGCAGGAATCAGGAACTCAGAAATTTTTCTTCTCAAATCATCCGGAATCGGGAACGACTTATGATTTCGCCTGTCGGTCAGCACCAGCACCACCTTACCGCGCACGCGATCAACCTGGTCCGGCCCCACAAGAGAAATATCCGCGCCGATGGAGCTCGTGCCGATGTTGCGGACCCAGAGATTCGCCGCCAACACCTCTCCCAGCCGGCTCGGCGCGATGAAGTTCACCTCCAGGTGCACCGTAGGCAGACCCCATCCCCTCTGGACGACAATCTCATCGAACGAAAATCCCAGGCCGTCGCGGCACCAGTCTTCCACCAGGTTGTTAAACATCACCAGGAACCTGGGATAAAAGACAATTCCCGCGGGGTCACAATCAGCAAACCGCACCAGCACCTGGGTTTGAAACGGACGCGGCTCGGGGCACAAAGGTTCCATTGAAGAAGCCGAAGCTTCAGCCATGCGGGCGCTCACTTTCCTGAAACGCCTTAATAATGCCACGAGCAATGATCAATTGCTGCACTTCTGTTGCACCTTCGTAGATGCGTAACGGCCGGATCTCGCGGTAAAGCTGCTCCACGGGCTCCTCGCTGACTACGCCCAGTGCGCCAAAAATCTGGATGGCCGCATCAATCACCTGTTGCGCCGTTTCTGTGGCGGTCATTTTTGCCATGGCCGCCTCCACCGTCACCGGACATCCCTG
>DASUBD010000585.1:0-2289 GCA_035763445.1 Candidatus Angelobacter sp. | reverse complement strand
TTAGTTGCTGCGATAGTTGGTGAACTGCATGTCAATGCCGAAGTCGCGGCCTTTCAACAAGGCGATGATTTCCTGCAGGGTGTCACGATCTTTCCCGCTCACTCGCACGGTGTCACCTTGAATGGCTGCCTGCACTTTCTTCTTGGAATCCTTGATGACGCGAACAATTTCTTTAGCTTTTTCTGACGGGATGCCTTGCTGCATGGTGATCTTCTGCCGGGCACGCGACCCTGCCGCTGGTTCTACAGCCGCATACGTGAGCGCTTTGAGTGGCACGCCGCGTTTTACCAGCTTGCCCTGCAGAATGTCATTCACCGCCTTCAGCTTGTATTCGTCAGAAGACGTCATGATGATGGCGTCTTTGCCTTCAACAACGATTTCTGACTTTGAATCCTTCAGGTCAAAGCGCGCGTGGATCTCCTTGAGCGCATTCTGGATGGCGTTGTGCACCTCCTGGAGATCAACTTTGCTGACAATGTCGAATGTGTTTTCCGCGGCCATGCAGTTAATAGCTTACTAAAGAGCGGGAAACGGTGCACATCTTTCGGAGCGGACGGCGTCAGAATCCACCACGGAGACACGGAGGCACGGAGAAAAACGAGACAATCCGGCGACGCAGAAAGTCTGGAATTGATGGCAACCTGTAGGGGCTGAGAACCGCAGCTACTCGCACTGTAACGATGCCGCAGGCTCGATCACACCATAAGAGACCGCACTGTACGAGGGGGCCAGAAGCCCAGGTAATCCTGCCAGGAACAAGCCTTCAGATACTGGCCCGAAAAAATTCTGAGCACAGGTGCGGCAAGGAGTAGAAACATGTCCAACATTCAGCCGAATGAATACACGCTGAGCGGTGGAGGGATCACCTTCACCTTTCTCAGATCCAACTTTCTTGGCCAGCCGTTTGCATCGTTCAGTGACGGCACACAAACCAGAGACTACTTTGGCAGCGCCATAAGGGTGCTGGACGTCGGCATTGGAACGCTGGTGACGGTAACCACGTTCATGACCATTGATACCGGAGGCTCCGAATTCAGCGTGTTGCTGCCGCTGATTGAGCTGGCAGATGCCACCAAGACGCAGGCATTCGCAACCGACGGTATCTACACGCGCTTTAAAGGCCCGGATTCATTCCCGCTCACCGGAGTTCGGGAATCCTATGATTTCATTTCCATGGAAGGCACGGCGCGCGTGATATTCACAATCTTTGAGAAAGCCAAGTTCGCGGTGAGCAAGGCGGGGTAACAAATCATCCCTCGCGCGGCCTGCGGCGGATGCAAATCTCCCGCAGGCTTTCCGCATTTTTGCCCAGAGGCTTGCGGCGATGAACACAGCAGGCCAAACTTAGGAAAAAGATTGTGTCAGTTTGCGTTTCCAGTCGCCGGATGCTCACCCCTGATTGCGTACCAGAGGATGTACAAGTAACACAACACCGGCAGGATGAAGGCATGATGGATTCCGATGTGATCTGCGAGAACTCCCTGCAGCTCGGGAATGATTGCACCACCAACGATTGCCGCCACCAGCAGTCCTGAAGCTTTGCCTGTGAGTGATCCCAGGCCTGCAATTGCAAGAGTGAAGATGCTGGGAAACATGATGGAGTTAAATAAGCCAACTGCGATCATGGTCCACATGGCCAGAGATCCAAAGCTCAGCATCGATAGTGCGACCAGCAGCGCCGCTATTGCGGCATTGAAGCCCAGCAGAGCGCGCGTGGGCAGTTTCTGCAGCACTCCTGATCCAACAAAGCGCCCGACCATTGCGCCTCCCCAGTAAAACTGCAGGTATCGCGCTGCGTCCTGGAGGCTGAGGTGACCGATATCTTTTTGGCTGAAATAGTTGGTCATGAAGCTGCCAATCGCAACCTCCGCCCCGACATAGACAAAAATACCGATTGCCCCCAAAACCAGGCCGCGATGCTTCCAGATGCTGTCTTCAACATGGCCGTGCGCTTCCGCGTACTCAATGACCGGAAGCTTGTAAGCAGCTACGATCGCTGCGAGCACAAAGAGCGCAATAGCCAGACCGACATAAGGAACTTTCACTGATGCAGCCTGCTGCAGCCTGTAGGAGTGGTTCTGGGCAGGCGTCATTGCGCTGAGAGCCGGCGGCAGAGCAGGAGCCACAGCTCCGCCCAGAATCAAAATACTTCCGAAAAGCGGGGCCAACGTTGTGCCGAGAGAATTGAAGCCCTGAGTCAGGTTCAGCCGGCTGGACGCGGTTCGCGGAGGACCGAGAACGGCAACATACGGGTTCGCCGAGGTCTGAAGGATGGTCATGCCCGCTGCA
>DASUBD010000584.1:0-5032 GCA_035763445.1 Candidatus Angelobacter sp. | reverse complement strand
GTAACCAGATGTTCCGGCGAATGGCTCAAAATGAAGTCAGCTCCCGGAATCTCGGGGGAGTGCATGCACAACTCCAGAATCGGTATGCCCGGAAACACCTGATTGAGCGCCAGTGCTGTTTTCCGCTTGTCAGCTCCCCTGAAGCCGTGCCCAACCATTGCCAAATCAAATTTCCCGGTTCCCTGTAAATCCTCAATTCTGGGCGTGTTGGAAAAGGACAGAACCTCATGCCCGGCGTTTTCAAGAATGAGTTGCCGTGTGGCTTTGAGAATTTCTGTGGATGCTATCGACAGGATTTTAGCCATGCACTCCGGTTGTTGAGTGACTCTGAAACTATGCTTGACTGATTCTTAAAATCTGAAGCGATTATAGCTGATCTCTTCTGAACTGCTCTTGCCGCGGAACATCGGGTGCGGATTTCATCCTCACAAAATGATTTCAGGCAGCTGTGGTTAAATCAATCTCATGCTCCGGATGAGCGAGATACGTCAGGAATTTCGACCCATGCTGCGGCTTGCTGTACCGCTGGCCCTGACAGAACTGGGCTGGACTTCCATGTCCTTTATCGACACCGTTATGGTCGGCCGTCTGCCGGACAGTGCGGTTGCTATTGGAGCAGTGAGTCTGGGCGCAACGCTGTTCAACACCATTGGCATTTTTGGCAGCGGCATAATGCTTGGCCTGGACACTCTCATTGCGCAGGCATACGGCGCAGGGAAACCCAGCGAATGTCACCGCACTCTCTGGAATGCCCTGTATCTCTCGTTATTTCTGACACCCATTTTGATGGGCGTTGTACTCGCGTTTATTCCTCTGTTTCCAGATTTCGGGCTGAGCCGGCCGCTGGTGGCGCAGACCGTCCCGTTTTTGAAAGCCCTGGTCTGGAGCACATTTCCCTTGGTGGTTTACTTTGTGCTGCGGCGTTACCTGCAGTCGATGGGGATTGTTAAGCCAGTAGTATTCGCCCTTATTTCTGCCAATCTGGTGAACCTGGCGGGAAATTGGTGTTTCGTCTACGGCCACCTCGGTTTGCCGAAATTTGGAGTCCCGGGCAGCGGCTGGTCCACGTGCATTTCAAGGATTTACATGGCCCTTGTGCTGGTCCTGGCCGCCCTTCATTACGACCGCAAGCGCAACAGCGGCTTATGGCTGGCCTCGCGAAAGCTGGAATTCCAGCGGATCTCTCACATCCTCAAACTCGGCTTTCCTGCAGCGTCGCAGCTTCTTTTTGAAATCGGTGGTTTCGCGTGTGCCACTTTTATGATCGGCAAACTCGGCGCAGTTCCTCTTGCAGGACATCAGATTGCGTTGAACGTGGCCAGTTTCACCTACATGGTGCCTCTGGGAATCAGTTCTGCGGCAGCCGTCCGCGTAGGCCACGCGGCTGGAGCGAGGGATGTGCATGCCGCAGCGCGGGCTGGTTGGATGGCCATTATGTTTGGAGCAGGTTTCATGGCGTGCTCCGGGCTATGCCTCTTGCTTTTCAACCATCAGATTGCACGCATCTATACGCCCGACCCCGTGGTGATTGGCGCAGGTGCAGCCCTGTTGATTGTGGCCGCGATATTCCAGTTGTTTGATGGATTGCAGGTTGTAGCCACGGGTGCTCTGCGTGGCGCCGGTAACACACGCACCGCGATGCTGGCAAACCTTGTTGGCTATTGGGTCCTCGGTTTGCCGCTGGGATGGGTGATGTGCTTCAAGTTCAATTGGGGTGCAGTGGGAATGTGGGCTGGTCTCTGCCTTGCGCTGATGGTGATCGGCATTGCCCTGCTGCTGGCGTGGCACATGGCAATCACGGAAATGACGGAAGGAGCGGTCGTAAGATCAGCCCACGCTGAGGCCCAGGTTGAATCAAGTTCAGGATGAAAAGCAAAAGGAGCCGCTCATCGCGACTCCCTTTACAGAAATATGGTTTCAATTACTGCGCTTCCACCTTGGCGCAGTGCTTTTCGAAGGCGCGGGTCAGAGCGGACGCGATCATTTCCGGAGTAGCCATTTCAATGTCGCTGCGCTGCATCATGTACACCAATTGACCGTCGCGCAAAAGACCGATCGATGGAGACGATGGCGGGAATCCGGTGAAGTAGCTGCGGGCCTTTTCCGTCGCATCGCGGTCCTGCCCTGCGAACACTGTGATGATACGATCTGGGCGGACACCGTGGCGGACAGCTACGCGCACCCCTGGGCGCATTCTGCCTGCGGCGCAACCACACACTGAGTTCACTACCACCATGGTGGTGCCCTTCTGCTTTACAGCGGTTTCCACATCGGCAGCCGTGCGGGCTTCCTGGATGCCTGCCGAGGTAAGTTCCTCGCGCATAGGCGCAATCATCATTTCCGGATACATTCATTTCCTCCCAATGGGTCTTGAAGACATTTTACAGGCAAAAAGACCTTTCTCTGAAGCCCAATCCATGCATTAGTCTAAGGGTGGCCTTTGAACATTCAGGAAAACATTGCTCTTGCCCCGCTCACCACCTTTCGTGTGGGTGGACCTGCGCGTTATTTGATTGAGGCGTGCAGCGAATCTGACATCAGGGAAGCGCTCGCCTTCGCTGCGGAAAAGCACCTTCCTTTGTTTATCCTGGGCGGCGGCAGCAATCTGGTGGTTTCCGATGATGGCTGGCATGGGTTGGTGCTGAAGATTGCCTTAAAGGGAATTGAGTTTGAATTCCAAGGTAAGGATGCGATCTTCCATGCCCGCGCTGGTGAGAACTGGGATGATTTTGTGGCCTTGACCGTTGACCGTAACTGCGCAGGTCTGGAGTGCCTGAGTGGTATCCCTGGAACTGTAGGCGGCACGCCGGTGCAGAACGTCGGTGCTTATGGCCAGGAGGTGTCGCAAACCATCTCTTCCGTCCGCGTGCTGGAAATCGCTACAGGAAAGGTGAGCGAGTTCAGCAATGAACAATGCGGCTTCTCCTATCGCAGCAGCATTTTCAATCAGCATGCTGCCGGCAAATACATTGTGCTGGAAGTGAAGTACCGTCTGAAGCAAAACGGAGCCCCAGCCCTCAAATACGCTGATCTCCAGCAGTTTTTTGCCCCGGAGCAGAGAACGCCAAGCCTGCGGCAGGTGCGCGATGCTGTCCGCCAGATTCGTCAAAACAAGGCCATGCTGCTGGTTCGCGGTGACGAGGATTGCCGCAGCGCAGGTTCATTTTTCAAGAATCCCATCGTCTCTGCTGAAGAGGCGACGCGTATTGAACAGCGGGCGCAACAGCGCACTCCCGGTCAGGTTGTGCCACGTTATCCAATAGAAGATGGCCGGGTGAAGCTGGCTGCAGCCTGGCTGGTAGAGCAAGCGGGATTTCACAAAGGCTACTTGCGCGGGCCGGTCGGCATTTCTCGCAAGCACAGCTTGGCCATTGTGAATCGCGGCGGTGCAACAGCGCAGGACATCATTGCGCTGAAAAACGAAATCCAACAAAAAGTGTCGGATGTATGGGGAGTGCGCCTGCAACCCGAACCAGTCTTTGTGGGCTTCCAGCCGAACGCGAAAGAGCGAAGCTGAGCAGTTTCCGCGTCACTGAAACTGAAATAGGAGAGGTGCAGGTTTTGCTGGCTACAAAGCCTGGAAGTTCTTCTTGAGTTCAGAGTTTTTGCTTATGGAAGACAAACGATAGTGCGGCGGAAAAAACCAGCCCAGATGCTGCATGAAATTGCTGAAGTGCTCCTGTTCGTTAAAGTCCTCAGGAAAAACTGAAAACACGATTGTCTCCAAAGGCGACTGATTCGGGTTTGACAGTAAGAGTACCCCTGGCCTCGCATATCCCTGGCGCTCCAGAAACTTCCTGACGGCCGTTCTCGCGAACGCTGGAAAGTAGTACTGGTTTGGCTGACCCACCAGAACTGCCTGCTTGCCCGCCAAATGACCCGGGGCCTCCGGGGCGCGCACCTCGGCTGCGGTTTCGCTGTCTGGATCAGGATCCAAAGTCAGATCGAATCTGCCGAACTCTTTCTTTGACCAAAGCTGGCCGAACGGTATAACCCACTCGGGCGGCTCGGGCTGTGGCTCAACCACAATGCCCAATGAATTTTCCAGGCAAAACTCCAGTACTTGCGCCAGCGAAAGCGGCTGAAATTCACGTCCTGGCGCCGGCATATTAAGGACAAAGTAAGAAAATCCATCTGGGCCCTGAAGAATCTGGTCAGAGGTAGTGGTCATCCCGGCATCGTCAATTACCACGTAAAACTGCCGGGCCCAATCAGGATTTCGCTTGTCGCGAGGCACGAATAAAAGATCGGCCAGTTCGTGAGTCTTTGTGAGGTCGGGCTTGGGCATTGGGTTAAGAGTTCACATCACAATATCATCGATCCGTAATGCATTAGCGGGCAGAAAAGCCAAATCCATATGTCCGGTTTTCTCGTACTATGAATGTATCTTTTCTTCTCCTGCTTCATCTGAACTGTTGCAGGAGAACTGCTTAAATAGCGCGCATTGATTTGGTTTCCTAAGAGCTGTTTGTGCAGCGGCGGTCAAAACGGGGAATTTGAACCATCTTTATTGGAGTTATTCATGTTGATTAAAAAGCCGAACGACATTCCGTCTTCTGAAATTACTCCCAGGAGCAGTTATATGAGCCGGCGCACCTTTATTACCGGCGCCATGGCGGCTGGTGCAGCGCTGGCAGGTGGCGCATACCTGCGCAATAGCTCCACCGGGGGAAACTCAGGCACGGTTGAGGCTGCGGGCGAAAAGCTGGCAGGGGTCGTAAAGAGCCAGTACAGCACCACTGAGCCAGCCACCTCTTTCAAAGACATCACGAATTACAACAACTATTACGAGTTCAGCACAGATAAATATGGCCCTGCCGGACTCTCGAAGAGCTTCCGCACCAGGCCCTGGACGGTCAAAGTAGAAGGTTTAGTAAAAAAACCGAAGACCCTGGATATAGACAGCATCATGAAATTGACGCCTCTGGAAGAGCGCATCTACCGTATGCGGTGCGTGGAAGGCTGGTCCATGGTGATCCCCTGGGTAGGCTTTCCGCTGTCGACATTCATTAAGCAGGCTGATCCGCTGCCC
>DASUBD010000583.1:0-3900 GCA_035763445.1 Candidatus Angelobacter sp. | reverse complement strand
GGCCAGCTCCCGCGACTCGTTCCGATAACCGGCGTGCGCGTGCAGCGCTCCACAGCAACCCTGGCCCGCGGGGATGTGGACTTCAATTCCATTCTGCGTCAGCACCTTCACCGTCGCATGGTTCAGGTGGGAGAAGGCGACATTGTTGATGCAGCCGGCCAGAAATGCCACTTTGCCGCGCCGCTCGCCCACTGCAGAATAGGTTCTGCCGATCTCGCTGAAATAAAACTCCGAATCAATTCGCGGCGAAAGCTTTTCCACCTCAGCCACGCCCATCAGCTTTGTAATGCCCGTCGCTCGCGCCAGGGCCTGCAGTCCTGAGCGCTGATAGAAGCGCATCATGTTGGCCGTGAATTTGAGCGTTCCGTAATTCGGGATGATCCTGCGATAAAAGATGTCCCGCACCTTTTTCTGGAAGAATGGCCGATGATATTTTTGTTCAATCTGTGACCGCGCCCGTTCCACAATGCGCCCGTATTTCACGCCTGAAGGGCACGCTATCTCGCAAGCCAGACAGCCCAGGCAGCGGTCTATATGCGTGGCGAATGATTCGCCCATCTCCAGGCGACCTTCATTCACCTGCAGCACCTGGTAGATGCGCCCGCGCGGAGAATCCATCTCCATGCCCAGAGTCTTATACGTAGGGCAGTGGTTCAGGCAGAGCCCGCAATGCACGCAGGTGCGCAGTAGTTCCCAAGTGGGCTGGTCCTGTTCGCTGACGGGCACGAGTTTTGGATCGTGCACGTGAGGTGAGGGGGCGGATACTGTGCTCTGCTCAGACAATGAATCGGCCTCGGTTCAGAATATTGTTGGGATCAATTGCTTTCTTGAGCGCGCGCATCATGGTGATGTCACTCGGCGTGGTGCCCCAAACATCGAAATGGAGTTTAGCTTCCCTGGGACAATGCGCAACCTCCGCCGACGATCCCGCCGGCAACATGCCGCGAAATGCCGATACGCAGTTGGCGTACTGCATGGCCGAAGGCGGATCGACCGAGAGAGGCACAAACGCCACGATCAGGTTTCCTGTTGCCGCGCGTCCCAGCACGGCAGGAATAAAGTTGTAGTCCAGCGCTGCCTTCTCGAATGCCTTCAGCGCCGGCCCCACGCTCTGGATGGTCAGGTGCGTGTACATCACCATGGCGTTGCGATGCCGTCGCAGCACGCTGTACTCAAAATCTGATACCCACGCCCAGAACTGAGCTTCGGCGGCTCCATCCAGCGTTCGTGTCACTGCAGATCCAAGTTCTTTCGCATAGCGCGCCAGCACGTTATCGCTTCCGGCCGCGCGCAGCACCACCTGCCACTCGCCGGACCGCTTAGCCACGGGAGCTGTGGGAGCGTAGTGATCGGGATCTTTCGCCGGAACGGAGTCGCTCAGATATTCCGGAGCTCCCGGAGAAATAATCTCCAGGCAGATCGGCGTAAGCGGCGACTGCAGAATTTTCGTGCGAAATTCCATCGCCTGTTCCAGCGACCCAAAGCTGCATGCAAAAGTCCGGGTCTGCCGTGGACGTGGAAACACCTTGAAGTTGGCGCGGGTGATGACGCCGATGGTGCCATAGCTGCCGGCCAGCAATTTCATCAAGTCGTATCCGGCAACGTTCTTCACCACCATGCCGCCGCCTTTGGCAATCTTGCCTTCGGCTATCACAAACTGCACGCCAATGCAGTAGTCGCGCAGTCCGCCGGCCATATGCTTCAGCGGCCCGGTAGCTCCTGTCGCAAGGCATCCACCTACGGTCGCCGCTTTGAGATTTGCCGCATCGTACGGGACCCACTGCTTGTGTTCCGCCATTTGCGCCAGAGCTTCGGCAAAAGGAGTGCCCGCATGAATGCTGATCGTCAGATCACCCGGATCGTAGTGCTCAATTCCGCGCAGGCGTGTCGTCCGCAGCAAAATGTCCACTCGTTCGGGGACCGCGCCAATATCCTGTTTGGTAAAACCACCTGCGGGCGCCACCACCAGGCCTTTACCATTGGCCAGCGCAAGCACCGCAGCAACTTCTTCCGGTGAGCCCGGACTGACGACACTCGCGGGCGCCACTCCGTTAATCGCAAACTGCTCTATCCCGGCTTGCTGGACATTTTGCTCGCCTACTATGGCGGCAAGCTCGCGCTGTACGGACTCCGCTGCTGCCACGGTGCTCATACCGGCAACCCCTCAACAGGCTCAACTTTGGCTTTGGGCAGATCGCCAGTAATCTCGCGGCAGAAGCGCAGGTCAGGAATCATCTTCTGGGGGTTCAAGATTGATTCGGGATTGTACGCATTGCGCAGCCGGATCATCACTTGCAGGTCGTCCTCACTGAACAGCGCCGGCATGAAATGCATCTTCTCTGATCCCACGCCATGTTCGCCCGTAATCGATCCGCCCACCTTGATGCAGTACTCCATGATCTCGCGTGAGGCGTCATGGCTGGCCTGCATCTGTTTGGGATCTCGGGGATCGAACAGGATCAGCGGATGCAGATTCCCATCTCCGGCGTGGAACACGTTGCCAATGATCAGTCCGTACTTCTCGCTGATGCGCTGAATTTCTGCTAGTGTTGCCGGGACCTTCGTGCGAGGAATGACGCCGTCCTGCGTGTAGTAGGAAGGAGAAACGCGGCCCACAGCGCCGAAAGCAGTCTTGCGGCCCAGCCATAGCAACTGCCGCTGCTTTTCATCGCGGGCCCTACGCACCTCACGCGCCTTCTGCTGCATGCAGACAGCCGCAACTGCTTCCGCCTGCTCTTCTACTGCTTCGCGAATGCCTTCCAGTTCAATCAGCAGCACCGCTGCTGCGTCCACGGGATAACCGGCATGGACGTTCTCTTCCACGCAGCGAAGCATCCATGAGTCCAGCATTTCCAGCGCCGCCGGCGTAATGCCGCTCTGGGTAATAGCTACAACCGTATTTGCTGCGTCCTCAACTGAGTTGTAGATTCCCAGCAGGGTGGTCACGTGCTCAGGCAGCTTGGTGAGTTTCACCGTAATCGCGGTCACCACGCCCATGGTGCCTTCCGATCCTACAAAGAAGCCGGGCATATCAAGCCCGGTTGAATCCTGCGCCTTCCCGCCGAATTCCACAATTCTTCCGTCCGGCAAAACCACTTCCAGGCCGGTCACGTGGTTCACCGTCACGCCCATCGCCAGCGTGTGTGGCCCGCCGGAATTTTCTGAGACGTTGCCCCCTATGGTGCAGGCTTTCTGGCTGGAAGGATCGGGCGCGTAGTAGTAGCCGTATTTGGCGGTCGCATTGCTCACTTCCAGGTTCACCACGCCCGGCTGCACCACTGCGCGCTGGTTGGGAACGTCAATTTCCAGAATCTTGTTCATGCGCGCCATGGCCAGCATGATGGCCTCTTTGCGCGCGATGGCCCCGCCGCTCAGCCCTGTTCCCGCCCCGCGCGGAACCACCGGAATCTTATTCTGGGAGCACAGCCGCATGACCTGCGAAACCTGCTGTGTGTTGCCGGGGAAGACAACTGCGCCGGGACGGCTCTTGTCCACGCCTCCGTCGTACTCGTACATCATCAGCTCTTCCGGACGGTCCAGCACACACTCCTGGCCCACGATCTTTCTGAGTTGGCGAATGATTGAAGAGTCCATGGCAGTTTCCCTAAAATTGTAAACCTTGCCTTGGGTCGAAAGCGGCCCGAATGTTACCAGATCGACCGCGAAAATCAAGCAGCTCCGCCGCCTCGATTCGGTGGGGCCTGAGTGGCTAACTGCGTATGGCTAAGTGCTTTTTTCGCATTTGCTTCAGGCTCGCACTCTCTGTTTTACTAGCAGCGACCTTCATTGCCAGGAGCTCCGCATGTACTACCTGCTTAAGACCGAGCCTTCTGAATACGGCTTTGCTGACCTGCAGAAAGACCTTTCCACCATCTGGGATGGCGTCTCCAATCCAGTGGC
>DASUBD010000582.1:0-7174 GCA_035763445.1 Candidatus Angelobacter sp. | reverse complement strand
GAGATAACGAAATTTCTTAATGGCGATGCGCAGCTTATGGAGTGCTGCCGGACTGCCGCTGCGCAAAGCAGGGGGCTCCAACTTGCGAGCTGTCGTCCACCTTTCGATTGCAAGGGCCTGGAACGGTGCGGAGCCCGGCTGCAGCCGCGCTGACCTGCGTGAAAGCACGACGGCAAGGCTGTCCCAGCGTTTGCCGTCAAACGCTTCCAGCGCTTGCTTCGCGTGCTGCTCGAATATTTTTTCCTGCTGCTTGCAATGGGTTGCAAGCCTCTCCGTAACCGGATCAGCTTCTTCTCCCAGCTTCTCTACCCAGTACTGCATCACGTGACAGTCCCGCAGTTCTCCCAGACTGTCAAACAGAGCTGAACCCTGGCGGCGCATCTTCTTCCAGTTTTTATCGGGATCAATCTGACGAAACCCGTCGGCCAATGAGCGGCAGCGCCGTAGAGCCACTCGAAGATCATGGACAGTCTTGCTGTGCAGATGGTGCGCTGCGTTCCGTACCTCAGCGCTGGCCTGGGCCATCCAGTAAGCCAGTCCGGACTGCTCTCTTGCGGATTTCATAAGCAGGGCTTGCTTCTTCTTATGGTAGCGCTGGAAATTCGCAGAGGCCAAGCCCCGACAGGGGGCCCTCGTGAGCCGCTCCAGGCTTTGGCTGGATTGGCAGGGCTTACTTGTCTGGGTTAGCGCAATGGCATCAGACGCGCTCGCCCTGTGGAGACTTGTGATGGCAATCGCAGGAGTTTGTTATGTGAAAGGCGCTCAATGGCAGCGTTGACGACGCTGCTGATCTGCAATGCATATCTGGTCGCTCGTGACTCCTGCAATTTTTTGATGGCATCTTCGGGCGCAAACCAGGTGGGATAACGGTGGAGTTCTTCCGGTTCCACATGGCTGTGCACTTCAAAAAGGAAAGCAGCAATCATAATTTCACGGATGTTGTTACCGTGCCCAACAGTGCGCTTGGTGTCGAGATAAACCGCAAAATGCTCGTGCTCAATCTTGCCGCGCGCTCCAGCCTCTTCCCATGCTTCACGAGATGCGCTCTCACTGGCGGTAAGCGCCGGCTCAACTCTTCCCTTGGGGAACGTCCACTTTCCTGAGCTGGTCTTCACCAGCAGGAACTCAAGTTCGGATCCGCGAACGCGGTAGCAGATGGCCGCAGCCTGCAGTGACAGTCCTGCGGAAAGTTGTTTTTCCGGCGATGTCCGGCTGAATGTTCCCATAAGGCGGTTCCGAGCGAAATCCTGAGTTGCACCTATTTCGCTGCACCCACCTTATTGCACCTGAAATGCGAAAAACAATATCTTTCGCAGTACTTTCATTACCTTTTAATGGACTGTTTACACAAAAGTAACACTGGGCTGTCGAGCAGGCAGAATCGTTCAGTTTCCACTCACATCAGGCTGACCCAGAGTAGCCGGCAAGGAGCACGCGACTGAGCCATCTGCCCGAGCGATGTCGTGATTGAGAGTAACTGCCCGGGAGTGGCCCGCCTGATCAACCACGCGAGCACGAATAAGGTGGAAGCATTGCTGACGTCCGGCGCCGGCAAGCTCGATGCGTTGCTGGAATGATCCGTCCGCCCTAATGGGTACGCCCTCGCCCTGCGGATACCAGCGGTTGGTGAAGACTTCCAGCCGGACATACCACCCGGACTGAGCGCCAGTCACTATCCCGCGGGCTGTGGTGATTGCGCCATTTACAGTCGCGCCGGTTTGAGGCGAAAGAATGCGAACGGAAGGAACAGCAGAATTCGTGACTTCATTTGCAGACGCTTTGCTGAAGGAATAGATCTCAATATCGTGTCCCCGAACCGGATCAACCGCGCGTATCTGCAATTGATATCCGCTCAGCTCGGGACGAATCGCGTTATCGAGCGTGGCTGACTCGGTTCCCATGCCTCCATCCAGCACTACGTAGCTAAACGCATGTTCTGTAAGCGCGGCTTTGTAAGCTGCCGGGCCCTGCAGATCATGGCCGTAGGAATCATGATAAAGAAAGTACATGGGATCTGTGATCTGCGCCTGGTGCAGCGGTGGATTGAAATAATAACGAAACACCGTGTCATCCACCAGGATGTGGTCGTTCGGCGTAATGCGGTTCTCAAAGAATGCCAGTGCCGGGCTCACATTGGGCCAGAACACAAACTGTTCAGGGCTTTGCACCTTCCCCAGGTATCCGGCGCCAATGGCAAGTGCCACAATGGCCGCCGTGCCACATTGCAGTTGCCTGGCATAGTTGAACTTGAACATCTGCTGCACCAGGAAGAGCACACCTGCAACGGCAGCAGGAACTAGAAAGAAGAGCGCGTAGTTTGCGTGCTTCCAGAAATCGTAGTCAGCACGCGTTTGCCATTGGAAAACAAGGACGGCCAAGGCACCCAGCCACATCCACGCCGCGCGTACACGCCACTGCTTTGAAGCCAAGGCGAAGAGCGCAAGCCACCCAATCAAAACCAGGTCCCAGCGGCCAATCACATACAGGTTGAACGAATCGCCGCGCAATGAGCCGTATCCGCTGCCGTAGCGGAGCAGATGAAGAAGATCGCCGCGATACAAGGCAGCATAAGACGCACAGGCTGCGGACAATGGCGCCACGAAAACAAGCAACGGCTTCTTCCCTTTTGCCAAGGCCAGCAAGACCAAAACGGGAAAATAGATGGCGACGACGTACTTACACAAGAACGACGCAAAGAAGAACAATGTGGCCAGCGCCCATTGCTTTTTCTTGTTGTCCTGCCATCCCGACGCGAAGGCCCACATGCCCAGAGCAAAGAAACAGATGGATCCGGAATCGCGCGTGGCAATGCGAGAAACCAGCACGGCCGGGGCCAGCAGTGCCATCACGGCCGCCGCGCCCACACCCACTGTTTTTGAAAATACGCGACTGGCAAATCCGTACGTGGCCGCGACAGTCACGCTCCCCAACACGGCAGCAAGTTCACGAAGCGCCAGCAGTCCGCCGATCCGGTCCGCCACCGCAGCCATCGCGGGCCACAGGTACCAGCCGAAGCTCCACCGCAACGGAGTCGCCAGCGGCGCCTCAAAGTGATGCGCAAGAAACATCCGTCCGTAGACCACGTAAACGGATTCATCCATGAACGCGGTGTTGTAGAGCGGATCACGAGCGCGCAGATAGACGGCAGCAACGCCAACCAGCATTAACGCCAGCCCGCGCTCCAGGGCAAAACGGTCCTGTTCGGACTGCGGTGGTCGAAGCCGCTCCGGCGTCGACGGAATGTATGTCTTCTGCTCAGTATCTAAAAGTAGTGTCGCCATGTGAACTCATAAATGTGCCGGTTGAATGCATTGAAAACGTTCAGGTAGTCATAACCGAATTTAAGTTCGTTCATGGGGGTGACGCGCCAGAACAAGTGCGTGCTTACGCTCGAAGCAAACTGGGAGTTTTTGAATGAAGCTGTGCTGGTCTCCACGTTCTGCACACCCGCGGTGCCGGTAGCTTCCACGCTCAGGTTTTTGGTAAAGCGATGAGAAAAGTTGACGACTCCCTGATTCAGCAGATAACGAGTTGGGCTGAAGTAGCCGCCGCTGAAACCGGGCACGATCACGCCGTTCTGAATGTCCGCATCGTGATCAAAGCTGGTGTAGTTCACACCGTAAGCCAGCCGGATATACGGACGGTCGCTGTGCAATGCCTGGCCGATCTGGCCTTCGATGGAATAGCGGCGGTTGCTGTCGAGATTTGCACCCGTATAAATGCCCTCTGTGTAATCGAGTGACAGATCATATTTGTGAGCTGAGCTGTAATAGCTCACGCTGGCCGAGCCCAGGTTTGAACGTACCTGACCCTGGAATGTGCTGAACGGCGCCAGATCCACTCCACGCCGTGAGAGCAGCGATTCTTCGACGGGCTGCCGCAGGAATGCGAACTTGAGAACCGTGGATGAGACCGGCTTATAGCGCAGATCCATGCCGCCATCAAAATTTACCGGCGCGTTGTTGATGGTCTCAGCGCCGAACTGAAAGTGAGTGGCAAGCTTGTCACTCGGTTCGGAGTCAACTGCTGCCGAAAAGTAGTTGCTATTAAATCCCTGTACGCCCGCGTCAAACAACGTTGGCTGATAGGAAAACGTGAGGCGGTTGCCCGGCGCAAGCGGTGTGGAAAGCGTCAAGGCAAATCGGTCGTATGCCAGGTCATGCTCGCGACGATCGGCGTATCCGAAATCAACCCACGTTCCCAGCCCGCGATGAATCTCCTGCCGTGTTTCATTGAAGCCCGGTCCCGGATTGCCTTGCACATCAGCAATGGCATCGTGGGCCGCAGTATACTTCTTCAAGCCGATGTCGGCGCGCGCCAGTTCAAGACGAGCGCGATCATCGCCCGGCGCCGCACTCTGCGCGGCTTCAGCCAGGGATTGTGCTTCAGAGTAGCGGCCGCGCCAGTTCAGGATTTCTGCCTTGCCGCGGAGGGCCGCGGGATTATGAGGGTCCTTCTGCAGCACATGCTGGTAGAGTTGCATGGCCGCGTCCGTATTGCCTTTCCACGCCAGCAACTGAGCTTTGCCGTTCAGCGCTCGCGCATCTTCCGGTTTCTGCTGCAAGGCTTCGTCATATTGCGTGAGAGCTTCCGCGCGAGTGCTATTGCTCCAGGAGAGGACTTCAGCAGAAGCAATCAGCAGATCCACATTGTGCGGATCCAGTTGCAAGCCCTGCTCATAAAGCTTCAGCGCATGTGCGCGGCTTGAATCGTCCCAGCTAAGGATCTGTGCAAGGCGCAAGCGTGAAGAAACGTTGTCTGGATGCGCACTGACAATCTGCTGCAATGTAGTAATGGCCTCAGCGCGGTTCCCTGCGTTCCAGCTCAGGACTTCAGCGTAGGCGCCGCAGTACTCAGGATTGTTGCTGCTGGTAGCGCAGGCGCGACTCAGCAGATCAAGTGCCTTTTTGCGTTCGCCCGGCTCCCAGCTCTTCATGGAGCCAAGCTGATAGAGAGCAGCGGAATTTCGCGGCTCAAAAGCGACCAAGCGCTCCAGCAGCGGCATGGCTTCGCGCCACCGGCCCTGCTCTTCGAGCTTTTGCGCCAGCCGGGAAATCAGTTCAGAGTTATCAGGCTGCTGGGACAACTGGTTGCGATACTGCTCTATGACGGCGTCATTGTTCGCGGTTGATTGCGGTTGGGCGACAGCGGCTGCGCCCAGCAACATGGATACAAAAATGTTCAGGCAGGCCTTCATGCCATGTCCTCCGCTTGCGTGCTATGCGTCAAACTGAGCATGGCGCTCTCTTTAGGTGCAATTTCCCAGAAGAGGTATTTGGAGATTTCATCCTGATCGGCAGCGCTGATGGATGTGAAACGCATGCCATTTGAAGTCTTGATCTGGTCTTTTTCTTTGCGCCGGTAAACATAATTGCGTACCACCTCTGCTTCGGCCTTGATGGTATAGTCTGGCAACCACAGTTCAAGTAAAACCATGGTGCCTGGGACAATTGCGTTGTCTAGCGTGACAGAGACGCCGCTGCGATTGAGATTGCGGGCAAAGTCTTCCCGGCTTGTGATAACACCGTCCGTCCCAATGTAAGTAAGACGAGCTGGGATATCGAGATGACAGCGAAAACGGTAGCTGATGCGAGCTTCCTTGCGATCAAGGGAACGCCACACTACGCAGGCCATCATGAGAAGAAAAACGACAGACCAGCAGATATTCACCGCCAGCGCCCAGAAGTAGTATCCCCAGCGCGGAACATGCTCAACCCTGATCATGCCCGCACCCAGCGAAGCAATCTGCAGTACGATCAATCCCAGGGGCAAGAGCAGTTCTGAGACTTTTGCACCCGCCGATTGTGCTTTAGGCGTAACTTTGAAGGCCATCTTGCGCCTGAAGAGCCCCAAAGGACTCTTGATGAGCACGTGCATCTTCAGCAGGTTGAAAAGTTCACTTTTGAGGAAATTGGCGACGCCTCCCTGGAGCAGAATCGAACATGCCAGGTTCAGGCAGAAATATGGCAGAAAGTAATTGGCGTACGACTCAGGATCCGTGCTCAGGGCGAAGATGCCAAAGGCCAGCGAGATCACCGGCGTGAGCACAAAGAACAGCTTCACAAAGCTCATCCAATAAAAATAGAAAGAGCTGAGATAACAGAGCTTCTGTCGCCAATTCAGCTCCGGGCTGCGGAGAACTTTTTCCGTGCGCAGCACCTGCATGGACCCTTGTCCCCAGCGCTGCCATTGTGTGGCAAATCCATTGAATGTCTGGGGTGCAAGCCCGCGAGCGAGCGTCTTGTTGTGATAGAGAACACGCCAGCCCTTCTTCTGCAAACGCAGGCTGGTGTGCATGTCTTCAGTGACTGTTCCAGTGGGGAAACCGCCAATCTCTTCTAGAGCAGAGCGGCGAATCACGCCGGGACTGCCGCAATAGAAAGTGGCGTTATGCCGGTCCTTACCCGGCTGGATGACACTGAAAAAAAGCTCCTGCTGCTGCCATCCCGCGCGCCTCTTCCAGTTCACCACATGCTGAAAGGAATCAAGGTTGTAGAAGTCCTGGGTACACTGCACGATAGCAACGTCCTGATCAGCGAAGAAGCCGATCGTTTCGTCAATCAGTTCCGGGCAAGCCACGTGATCAGCATCAAGGGTGACGATGAATTCACCGCTGCTGTGGCGCAGTGCATTGTTTAAATTACCGGCCTTTGCATGCGAGCGGTCCGTACGGGCCAGGTAGACGCAGTTGAATTCCTCAGCCAGGCGGCGGACCTCATCACGGTTGCCGTCGTCGAGAACATAAGTAACGTGGGGATACTTGATGTTGACGGCACAGACCACCGTTTCGCGAAGCAACTCCACAGGTTCGTTGTAAGTAGGAATGAAGACATCCACCGTCTTCCCATTCAAAGTGCGAGGGCGCGCGTAACGGGTGGGGCTCCACGCGATAAAGTAAAAGAACAGGCTTTCAAGAAAGCTGAGCGCCTCAGCCACCAGGAAGGCGTAAAAGAACACACGCGCGACCGGGTTCAAGGTATTGGAGACACGCCAGTAGAAGTAACGCGCGGTAAACACCGTGGCAAGCACCATGGCAAGCCGCGTAGCCGCCAGCTTTAACTGGGAGTGTGGCGAAAGCCTATTTTCAGGAGTTGCGGAGGCCGGACCTTCCACAACCGGATCGTTCTTCAGAACCGGGGCTGACGAAAAAGCGCTCACAAAGGCCCCAGCCCAG
>DASUBD010000581.1:0-4795 GCA_035763445.1 Candidatus Angelobacter sp. | reverse complement strand
CAACGCTTCGCGCTCATGCGAAGCGTTGTTCATTTTGGCCTGACATTCGGATTTGCAGCCGATATTCAGACCGGATTTCCAATTCCCCACTTACCAAATTACCCACTTACCAAATCGTCCGCGTGGCAGATGCTGCATGAGATCCACAGGTACTGCGCTAGACCACATGGTGCGCTAGACTAACATCAATGCTCGCTCCTTACGCAGTGCGCGCGGAAGACAGCCGCGGTCGGCGATATCCTGAACCGCCTCACCCGTATCGCAGTGCTTTTCAGCGTGACCGAGACCGTGTGGTGCACTCGCGGGCTTTTCGCCGTCTTGAAAACAAGACGCAGGTTTTCTCCCGGAAGTACTCTGATCATTTCCGCAACCGCCTCACGCACACCATTGAAGTCGCGCAGATTTCTCGAACCATCGCCACTGAGCTTGGTCTCAATGAAGAGCTGGTGGAAGCTCTTGCCCTGGTCCATGACGTTGGCCATCCACCGTTTGGGCATGCCGGCGAGCGCATGCTTAACGAACTGATGCGCGAACACGGTGACAGCTTTGATCACAACCTGCACGCCCTGCGGATCGTCGAGCAGTTTGAGCAGCGTTACGCTGATTTCGCCGGACTCAACCTCACCTTTGAAGTGCGAGAGGGCATCATCAAGCATTCCCGCGACTACGATGCAGCGGAGTTTCCGCAACTCGCCGAGTACCTGCTTGACCTGCGCCCACCGCTGGAAGCCCAGCTCATTGACCTGACAGATGAGATTGCCTACAGCACCGCTGACCTTGATGACGGCGTGGAAGCGCTGGTGCTTGAGCGTGAGCAGGTGCGCGAAGGCGTGCCGCTGTTCGCCGAAATTGCTGGCGAAGTCGACCAGCTTTACCCTGATGCTCCAGAAAAGCTCAAATTCAATGAATGTCTCAAGCGCGTTCTTGACCGGCTGGTCAGTGACCTGATTGATCGCAGCCGCGCGCAAATCGCTCACGCCAAGCTGGATTCAGTGGAGGCCGTGCGTCGTCACCCAACTCGCCTGGTCTCATTCAGCCCGGAAGCCGATCGACAGCGTCTTCAGCTCAAGCAGTTTCTCTACGAAACTGTCTACTACAGTCCGGTAATTCGGTTAGACAAGGAACAAGGCGAGCAGGTGATTGCAGAACTGTTTGAATTTTTCATGCAGGCGCCCGGTGAACTGCCCCCAAGCTACCAGGAAAAAATGCAGCAGGAAGCGCTGCATCGGATTGTGTGTGATTACATCGCCGGCATGACGGACAATTACGTCCAGCAGCAGCACCGCCGCTTCTGCTCCGGCGGAGCCGCTGTAGCCCACTAACGCCAATCTTTCGTTACTGCTCCTATCGCAAGAACCCGTACTATACTTCGTTCTTCCCTCAGCAGAGTTCCTGATTTTTCCGGAGTGTCCAATGCAAGCCAGGAAATTCCTTATCTTTATCGGTCTGCTCTTCGTTCTTTGCGCAACGGCGTTAGCGCAATCGGGTTCGCAGGATGACTACAACACAAAGCGACAAAGAGCCGTACGGTTGTTCAATCAAAACAAGGATCTTGAGGCACTGCCGTTGTTTGAGGAACTCGCGGCCGCAAACCCCAAAGATGCTGACGTGCTGCTTGGACTCGCTTCCGGGTTGGTGAGTCACTCAGCCACAGTTGACCAGGCTGAGGCCACCAAAGACCGCATCCGCGCTCGTGAGCTGCTGCTGAAAGCCAAAGGCCTGGGCGAGCATAGCAACCTGCTGGAAAATCTGCTTCAAATGCTCCCTCCGGACGGCAAAATGAACTCCTCTCAGGGGCCTGCTGACCAGGCCATGCGCGAAGGCGAAGCGGCATTCGCAAAAAGAGACTTTCCTGCCGCCATCAAGGCTTATAGCAAAGTTCTTGAGCTCCAGCCTAAAAACTACTCTGCTGCCCTCTACATCGGCGATTCTTACTTCGGAGCCCAGGATTTCAATCACGCTGGCGAATGGTATGAGCGCGCCATTCAGATTGATCCCGACCGTGAAACTGCATATCGCTACTACGCAGACATGCTCACCAAAGAAGGCAGAATGCAGGAGGCCCGTCAGCGCGCCATCCAGGCCGTGGTGGCAGAACCTTACAACGCCATTCCCTGGCGGGGACTCCAGCAATGGGCGCAATCCAGCAACCTGCATTTGACTCGCGTCCATATAAATACGCCTGATATGGTTGATCGGAAGAGCAACGGAAACACCAACATCACCCTTGATCCAGCCTGGCCTCAGGACGAAATGTCTGCCTGGCTGATCTATGGCATTACGCGGGCCAACTGGCAAAACGAGCAGTTCAAAAAACACTTTCCCAAAGCACCGCAGTACCGGCATTCCATGGCGGAAGAGGTTGAGGCGCTTTCAACCGCCGCCTCAGTGTTGGTTGCTCCTAAACAGAAGCCTGCGAATGCGTCCAGCGTGCCTGCCAATCCTGATCTGCAGCTCTTGCTCAGGCTCTACAACGCTAAAATGCTGGAGCCATACGTGCTTCTCAACGGCGCGGATGAAGGCATTGCGCAGGATTACGATGATTACCGTGCCCACAATCGCGCTCGCCTGGAAGAGTATCTCGGCACGTTCATTGTTCCGCCGCCTCCATCCGGTTCGCAGCCATGAATTCCTAACTTTTCAAGGCTTCAAAGGTAAGTAGGTAGCTCACCCTAAATTTGCTCTGTGCTGCAGGGCAAAAATTACGCACCGGGCACACAGGGCCAAACTGCCGGTCTACTAAGCTGTTGAAAACAAGGGGTCAACAACCCTGATTCTGAGCAGCAGTTTGGCAATTGGAATGTAATAGCAAAGGACGTAGCGTTTCGCGCGCACGGGGGTTCGCTTCATCACCCTGTCAAGCTTCCCCGATGCACGAACAACCCCCGGTTCGGAGGATTTTCTGCAATGAAGAAGTCGTACATTTTGTCGCTCTGTTTAGCCGCTGCCCTGGCAGTCCCCGCGGTTGCGCAGCAACAGAACCAGTCGAACACTCAAGATCAACCGCAGGCCCAGTCGCAAGCCCAGCCCCAATCCGCAGACCAGAATGCTCAGCCTTCTGATCAAGCGCAGGGCGCAACCGGTAAAGAGCCGCTGAAGTATGAGCGCCATGAAGGTTTCTGGGGCCACATGAACCCCTTTGCCCGCAAGAAGTATGTCAATCGGCAGCTGGACCCCATTCGCGGCCGCGTCAATGAGCTGGATGAGCTCACCGCGAAGAACGCCAAGATGATTGCTGACGTTGACTCACGGGCCACCGAAGGTATCCGCAACGCCATGAGCAAGGCCAATGACGCCGATACTCATGCTCTGGATGCCGGCAACCGCGCCAACCAGGCCCAGCAGACCGCTCAGACTGCCCACACCCGCATCACCGGCGTGGAGCAGACCGTGAGCAAGCTTGACCAGTATCAGCCGGTCACGCAGGCGGAAATCCGTTTCCGCGCCGGCCAGACCACTCTCAGCCAGAACGCCAAGGAAGCTCTTGATCAGATTGCCACCTCCCTGAAAGGCCAGAAAGGCTACATCGTGGAAGTGGAAGGCTTCTCACCCGGCGCCGGCGGCGCTGCCATTGAGAGCTCGCGCTCCATGGCCCAGATGGTGGTCCGTTACCTGGTCCTGAACCATGACGTTCCTCTATATCGCATTTACACCGTCGGTATGGGCAATGCTCCGCTGCAGGGTGAAGATGGCAAGATGAAGCGCGCCCGTGGCGGCCGCGTGGAAATCAGCCTGATGAAGAACAGCCTGGCGGATCTGTCCGCGGGCAGCAGCAACGCGCCCACCACTGACTCCGGCACAGCCGCTCCTCAGGGCACCACGCAGCCTCCGGCCAGCAACCAGCCTCCGGCGAGCAGCCAGCCGCAGCAAAAGCCTCCGCAGCAATAACGCAGAGAGAGATCCATCCTCACAAACTCAATGACCAAACCTTCACCCCTCCTGCCGCAAGGCAGGAGGGAATTTTTTTGTTTTGTGCAATGCTGAATGCTGACCCACTGATTGCTGAATGCTTTTTCCACGTGTCACCCCGAACCGCAGCTAACGAAGGTGTCAAGGCCTTCGGAGGTCATTGCGCGAAGGTGAGGGGCCTGCTCCGCTGCTGTGTCCCGCAAGTCGTTACCGGTCGCACAGCCGTCCACTGTTGGTTTGCTGGGATGGAGGCTTGCAGGACGCAACAGAAGAAGTGGCTTCAGCCGCTCAGGTACTTACCGGCCACCCACAACCCGTATCTTTAAAAGGTTTGACGCAACCTGCATGGAACTTGGCTGATATACCAGTGGCCCCTCGTCCCACTTGAAGACACATGCCTGGAGTACTCACACGTATAGATCACGCGCGTGCCACAAGCCCGTGCAAACACGCGGGTTGGCAGGAATGCCATGATCTAACATTACCCCAAAACTCAAAACCCGCCGTTTCCGGCGGGGCGAGTGGTTGTTAAACCTGCTTTCACTCCGTTTGCGCGAACCGGGTGCAGTCCTGCTGTTCGATGCCGTGAAGCTTCGCCAGCAGCTGGTGATTCACATCTGCCTGCAATTCCTTTGACCGTGTTTGCAGGCGCGAGATGGTCTGCGGATCAAAGATGCCGACTTGTTCCAACAGGGCCACGTGTTTGATGACGCGGGCAAAGGATGCGTTCAGGCGGGCGAGCAGATCGTAGACGTGCGGTTTTTGGGCACTGCTAAAATCAGATACAGCCATATGTTCCTCCAATCCAGGAATATTTGGTTAGGGACGTGACCCGTGCTCACTACACGGGCGCGTCCCGCTGATTTTTATACGCTCATGCCGCGCA
>DASUBD010000580.1:0-3705 GCA_035763445.1 Candidatus Angelobacter sp. | reverse complement strand
TGGCAGCATGCCCGAAGAGATATTGGGGATCTCCGCCTGTACAACGGCGCCAATGAAGTTCCCTATAGCCTGGTGGTCGAGCGCGGAGGCGCTGAGCAAGAGGAGAAAGCTCTTCCCATATTTCAGCAGGCCCGAGTCGCCAAGAAAACTCAATTCATGATCGATATGCGTGACCTGGCCGAGTATGACCATGTGGCCCTGAAACTCAGCACGCAGAACTTCGTTGCTCATGCCCAGGCAGAGGGACAGGATGACCTGCATGGGAAACAGTGGGCAGGGCTGGGTGACAGCATCCTCTATGATCTTTCAAAAGAACATCTGGGCAGCAACACCACGCTGCGGCTCCCGCGTGCCTCCTACAAATACCTCCGCGTGACCATTGATGGTCCTGTGAAACCGGATGAAGTGATTGGCGCCATGTCTGAGCTTAGGCAAGAGCGGAAGCCGGTGTGGCGCACGGTCGGCAGCCAGCCCACCACAGGAAACACCAATGGCAGCCAGGTGCGCTGGGAGAAAGGCAAGCTGCAGCCGCAAGACGGCAAGGACACCGTGCTTACCTTCAATTTGCCGGAAGGTGTACCGGCAGAGAAGATCAGCTTTGATATTGACCCTGCGCAGGGGAATTTCTGGCGGCGGGTAGAGATCCTTAATGATCGCGGGCAGCTCATAGGTTCGGGAGAAATTGAACGCATTCACATGCAGCGCGCGGGACAGAAGATTGATTCTGACGAACACGAAATAAGCTTTTCTGCGCGCGGGTCAAAAGTTCTGGCAGCCATCATCTACAACGGCGATGACCCGCCGCTCAAGCTGAACGGCGCGCATCTGGAGCAGGAGGAGCGGCGCTTATATTTCGATGCGGCATCGGGCGCAACTCTGACGCTCTATTACGGTGATGAGAAGCTCAATGCGCCGGTGTATGACTATGCCAGGTTCTTTCAGGCGCAGCCCTCCGCGATTGCCGCGCAATTGGGGCCGGAGCAGCAAAATGCTTCTTACTCGGAGCGCCCGGATGAGCGCCCATGGTCAGAGCGCCATCCGGCAGTGCTCTGGGCGGCGATTCTGGCTGCCGTGCTGGTGCTGGGCGCGCTGGCGCTGCGCTCCATGCGGTCCGCAGCCCAGTAAAAGCCTAGTGAAAGACTGCTACTTGCTCTTTGCGCGGCTGTGCCGCCAGAAACGCGATGTAAGCGTTAAGACGCTTTTCCCCGTCCGCATGCAGAAAGCCCTGGAACGCGATTCCCATCCCCACGCCCGGATGCGAGCTCACGGTTTTTCCCGCAAGATTAATCTCGGCATCGTTCGCCTTGATAACTACGGTGATGATCTGCCCAACCGGCAGCGGCGAAAAAGTATAGACATAGCATCCGCCGGCGGAAATATCAGACAAAGTTCCCCAATAGCCGGCGTTTCCCTTTTCGGGATGAATGCGGACACCAGTGTCACAGGGATACCGCGGATACCGTCGGCGCTCCTTGTATTCAGTGGCCATGTTGTGCTCCTGCCTACCTGAACCCTAATTACTGCTTATTGTTCCACTATCAGGGCAGGACAGGGCAATTACCTTGGAGCAGGAGGGTCAACGTCCGGATAGGCCATGTACAACTGAGAAGAATTAAGCTCTCCTCAGATGGCGACGCGGGCGGCCTTGGTCGTGTCTCCATCAAGGCGCTCAATCAGCGCTTTCAGTTGCTCAGCGCCGGAGGCGTCCACAGATGCGGTGAACTCAACCCCCATTCCGTTTCCAGGCATGCTTGTAATTGTTTTGCCCGGAATGGTGGGCCCGTCATCTCCGGCGCCAAAGCAAAGCAGCACCGTGGTGCCCGCAGGCGGCGGGGAGACGGTGGAGATAAAGCAGCCGCCAAGACAGATATCGGCGACGGTTGCGTGTATCGGCTCCATCTGGCCGCTGAACCGGACCTCGACCGTTAACTCGCATTCGCGGCGTGCATGTCTGCGGCGTTCAATTGCGCTCATAGGGGGAAAGAGACAGCGCACAATGGTGCACGGCGCGGAAGAGAAAAGCAAGACAGTTACTAGAGAGTAGACGGTTACCAGTCAGTAGACAGCTTACTTCTGAAATCCCGAGCGAAGCGAGGGATCCCTATGAGCTTGAATACTGTTTTGGTACACGCAGATCTTTTTCTTTTATCGACGCAGCCTTAAAGAAATAATCACCTTTTCAAAGGTCACGCCCGGCAGAATGCAAGCTGATAGCGATCCCTCACCCGCAAAAGACGCGGGTTCGGGATTTCAGAAGGAACAAACTACCGCAACGCCTCTTCCACCTCGCTCAGCCAGTCAGGACGCTTGAGCACTTCGCGTGGCTTGGGGCCGTCAGCAGCGCCTACGATGCCGTCCTTTTCCATCAGGTCAATCAGGTGCGCGGCGCGGCCATAGCCGATGCGCAGCCGCCGCTGCAGCAGTGAGGTTGACGCTTTGCCGAACTCGATCACCAGTCGCACAGCATCCTGGAACAGTTCGTCATGCTCTTCATCACCATCGCCATCATCGGATGCGGATCCAGCTGCAACCTGTTTCTCTTCTTTGGGAGCTTCCAGGAATTTCTGTTCGTACTGGGCCTGCGCCTGCGAGCGCCAGAATTCCACCACGGCATTGATCTCTTTTTCGGTTGTGAACGGCGCATGCACCCGGTGTACGCGCGCAGAGCCGGAGGGCAAGTAGAGCATGTCGCCTTTGCCCAGCAGTGATTCGGCGCCATTGGCGTCAAGAATGGTGCGCGAATCGATCTTGGTGGCCACGCGGAACGAGATTCGCGACGGGAAATTGGCCTTGATGAGTCCGGTGATGACGTCCACAGAAGGGCGTTGCGTCGCCAGCACCAGGTGGATGCCAACGGCACGCGCCATCTGCGCCAGGCGGGTTATGGACTCTTCCACATTTGACTGGTCGAGCATCATCAGGTCAGCCAACTCGTCAATGATGATGACGATATAAGGCAGCGGACGGTGCTCAGCGTTTTCTTCTTCAAACAGGCTGGGCGACTCTTTTTCAAACAGCTTGTTGTACTGGTCAATGTTGCGCACGCCTTTTTCCGCCAGCACCTTCAGGCGGCGTTCCATCTCACGTACGGCGTTGCGCAGCGCGTTGGCCGCAAGTTTCGGCTCAGTGATGATGGGAACATAAAGATGCGGCACGCCCTCGTATATGCCAAGCTCAAGCCGTTTCGGGTCCACCAGAATCAGGCGCACCTGTTCCGGCGTGGCTTTATAAAGAATGGACATAATCATGGCGTTGATGGCCACGCTCTTGCCTGAACCCGTTGAGCCGGCGATCAGCAGGTGCGGCATGGCGGCCAGGTCAGCCGTCACGATGCGCCCGTTGATGTCCTTGCCCATGGCCAGCGTGAGCTTTGATTTGGTGCCAAGAAACTCGTTGGCTTCAATCACCTCGCGCAGCCAGATGGTCTCGCGCTCGTGGTTCGGTACCTGAATGCCCACAGTCGATTTGCCCGGCATGCGCTCAATGAGAATGCTTTCGGCCCGCATGGCCAGACAAAGATCGTCAGACAGGCTGGTCACACGGCTGTACTTCACGCCCGCTTCGGGCTTGAATTCATAGGTGGTGACCACGGGGCCGGGATTGATCTGGGTCACGGAGCCGAGCACGTCAAACTCCGCGCACTTCTCCGTGAGAACTTCAGCCAGCACTTTCAGCTCACCTTCATTGATGGCCTGCTGTTCGTCA
>DASUBD010000579.1:0-7019 GCA_035763445.1 Candidatus Angelobacter sp. | reverse complement strand
TGGCCATAGTGCCAGCGGCCGTACCTGTGTTTGAGCAGTTCCAAATTGACTGCTACCGGTCAGCAGCCCAGCCTCTGAACGATCTCTGCCTGGCACAGGGACTTTCCAGCGAGCGCGTCTTGTGTTCCGTAGAAAAAGCTGAAGCCGCCTCTTCGACGGACAGCGCGCAAAAAGATTGGACGCACGAGCCGCTCTCGGCCCTGATTGAGCACATCATCCAGCGTCATCATCAATTCACTCGAGAAGTATTTCTTAAACTTCAACCGGTCACAGATGCTCTGCTGGAACGGCATCGACGGACCCACGCGGAGGTGGGAAAGCTGCGGATGGACCTCCAGTTGCTTGAGCGTGAACTTACGCTGCACTTGCGCAAGGAAGAAGAAATGGTCTTCCCGCACATCCGCCTCCTGGAGAACGGGTCTGCGGCAGCAGAACCACCTGCCAGCTTGTTCTTCAGAAGCGTTCGTCGTCCAGTCAATGCTCTGATGAGTGTGATGTCCGACGAACATGAACTCACGGATGGCCTGTTAGCCGGCATCCATGAAATTGCCAATGGAGTGAATATCCATGACCCTGAATTCGGAGAATTACAACAATTGCTGCGGGCACTGAAGCGGGACCTCCTGGTTCACTCCTGCCTGGAAGATTACGTCCTGTTTCCGCGTGCCCGGAAACTGGAAATGGGCCATCCAGACTGTCCCTTGCCTGGATCACAACTCTTATAGTCAACGCCTATGGCAGATCCCGTTCCATCATCGGTGAATGTCAGTTTCCGGCAATCCGTGTATGTCACTTCTCACCCGCAAATGGAGGCTGATGTTGTAATCGTCGGTGGCGGCCCCGCCGGCTTGGCGTGTGCGCTACGTCTGTCGCAGCTGATCGATAAACACAATTCCGTTGATTTCTGGCGGAAGCTGTCCAAAGAGAACATCTTTGTTCTGGAAAAAGCTCGCAGCCTGGGAGCTCACGCATTGTCCGGAGCACTGCTGGACCCACGTTCCATGCAGGAATTGCTGCCTCATTTTGAGAGCGAGGCTCCTCTCGATTCGACAGTGTCCAGGCAATCTGTCTACTTCCTGACTCGTAAATCCAAGTTTAAGGTTCCTATCGTGCCAGGGCCGCTGCGCGATCAGGGCCACCATGTTATTTCCCTCAATCGTTTCGTGAAGTGGTTGGGTGGCAAAGTGGAAGAGGCTGGGATTACGGTTTTTACCGGCTTTGCGGGGTCCCTTTTGCTTTTTGAGGACAATCGCGTTGTGGGTGTGCGGACTGAAGACAAAGGTGTAGACAGACATGGCCAGCTCAAATCCAATTTTGAGCCCGGTTATGATCTCAAGGCCAAGGTGGTGGTTCTGGCGGAAGGTGCTCGAGGGTCTCTCGCCAAACAACTTTTTGAGCATTGTGGTCCTCAGCAAGGGCCTAATCCGCAGACCTTTGGAGTAGGGGTCAAGGAACTATGGGAAATCCCGCCCGGGCGGATCGCTCCCGGGCAGGTCATTTACACCCTGGGCTGGCCATTGACGACGAGAGAATACGGGGGATCGTGGATTTATGGAATGACAGGCAACATCATCTCGCTGGGATTCGTAACAGGACTCCACTACGCGGATCCGCGAACCGATCCACAACACATCCTGCAGTCCTTCAAACAGCATCCCTTCGTCGCTAAACTCCTGGATGGCGGAAAGATTCTCGGCTATGGCGCCAAGGCGCTGCCCTATGGCGGCTGGTGGTCAATACCGCCGCTCAGCGGCGATGGCTGGATGATCCTGGGGGATTCCGCAGGTTTCCTCAATGCGCAACGACTCAAGGGCATACACCTGGCCATCAAAAGCGGCATGCTCGCCGCCGAGACAACATTTGATTGTTTGCGTGCCGGTGATTTTTCTGCACAACGGCTGGGCCACTTCGGAGAGCTCGTTAATGAGAGCTGGATCAAGCAGGAGCTCTGGCCGGTGCGCAACTTCCATCAGAGCTTCGAATCCGGATTTGTCAAAGGGCTTTTCCATGCCGGGCTACAGCAATTCACCGGAGGCCGTGGACTACACCGCCGTTACACGTCACATGCGGGGCATACCCGTATGCGGCACATCTCGGAGTTTGCACCTGATGGTGGGAGCCGTAAGTACATCGTTGGGTGGGCCAAAGGGGATGGCAGGCTGACCTTTGATCGTTTAAGCGACCTATACTACTCGGGCACGACGCATGAAGAGGACCAGCCTTCCCACCTGGTGCTGCATGACGTCAACATCTGCAATACGCGCTGCGTGCTGGAGTTTGGCAATCCATGTCAATACTTCTGTCCCGCGGCGGTTTATGAGATGGTTGAAGACTCGGAAATGCCCTATGGCAAGCGGATTCACCTCAATCCGTCCAACTGCGTGCATTGCAAGACATGCGACATTATGGACCCTTACCAGAACATTACCTGGGTGCCCCCTGAGGGCGGTGGTGGCCCCAGCTTTGATGGAATGTAAAACCTGGTCACAGGTGTTCGTCCTTCGCTGTTCACCGCCTCTTCACTGATAGCTCAGCAAGTGTGGACCGATTGGGACGGCAGCCGCCGTTCCATTGTATGTTCGGACAAATGGTAAACAGTAGCGCCTGTAATGCCTGCAACAAGCAAAGAGCTCTTTCTCATTCCTGCACCTCACAAGCTGCCGGTCTGGTGCATCAGACCACCATCAATTACCACCGTCGTTCCAGTGATGTACGACGCCTCATCCGACACCAAGTAGCACACCAGGTTGGCGACTTCAGATGGTTCACCAACACGTCCGAGCGGAATTTCTCGTTTTAAGGCAAGCTTTTTCTCCGGATCAGATAATGTCTTTTCATTAATGGGAGTGTTGATCGCGCCTGGCGCCACGTTTACGACATTGATCTGATGTTGCGCTAATTCCAGGGCCAAATCGCGGCACAACATTCTCAGGGCGCCCTTTGCGGCACAGTATGCGGCGTAGCCGGGGAACGGGAGGTCCTCGTGGACAGACGAGATGTTAATGATCGTTCCGCGGCCGTTCTTCGCCATTTCCCGTGCTGCCAACTGCGTACAGAGGAATACACCTTTGAGGTCAACCCCGATAACGCGGTCCCATTCCTCTTCTGATTTTTCCAAGAAAGGGCTTTCTTTTTCGATGCCCGCATTATTGATAAGCACGTCGAGGCGCCCGAACCTGGAAATAGTTTGCTCGATCATGCTGGCCACGTCGGATTGTTTCGAAACGTCAGCCTGGACGGCGACGGCGGTCCCGTCTTCCTGCTGGATGCTGCTTACCACTTGCTCGGCTGCATCCGCTTTGCCGATGTAGTTAACCACTACGCTGGAGCCTCTGCGGCCCAGCTCAAGCGCAATAGCCTTGCCGATGCCGCTGGAAGCACCAGTGACCAGGGCGACTTTGCCCGCCAGTGCTTTCTGGAGCGACGGAGATGAATTGCGACGTTGCATCTGTCGAACAGTACTCATACAGGTCTCTCCTTCTATGAATTCAAATGCCCGCTTCCGGGCTATAAAACTGGTAGTCTTCGCGCCATCCTCCCTGGGCCACAATGGGAAATCAAGCAGATGCACAACTATGCTGCCTTCGGTTGCTGTTCCGGTTCGACATTAACCGTGATCCCGTCTTGTTTCAGGACATCGACCTGTACAACACCTCTTTCCGTTCGGCGGAATCGCAGATCAACACTACCCTCCCCCACCTTTAACTCGCGTAATTCGAGTTCGCTCACGTTGCGGGGCAGGACTGGTCGCGTAACGCGCAGATGACCATTGAAAGCATCGGGCGTGAGGCCCAGGAGAGAGCTAAGCATGAACGGCACAGACCCGGCTGCCCACGCCTGCGGATGGCAGGCGACGGGATAGCGCACGGGCACTGCAAATTGTTGTCGTGAGAAGCCGGCAAAGACTTCAGGCAAGCGGTAGTGTTCAAAATGGCTCGCCGCCTCAAGAATTCCATCCATCACCTGCACCGCTTGATCGTCAAATCCGTACAGGCGGAATCCAGCCGCGATGATCGAATTGTCGTGCGGCCATACAGTCCCAAGGTGGTATCCGATAGGGTTGGCCCGCCGTTCTTTGACTGAAAGCGTCCGAATACCCCAGCCGCTGTACATATCGTCCGCGGTAAGTCGTCGAACGACCGAACCTGCCATGGATTTCTCGATAATGCCAGTCCACAGTGCCTGGCCGGGATTGGAACTGATGACGGCCGCCTGGCGGTTGTCCTTCTGCAGGGCAATGGCGTAGAAGTTCTGGTCATCGAGCCAGAAATCACGATTGAAACGGGTTTTAAGCTCTTCTGCTTCTGTGCGCAATTTTGAGGCGGTAGGGTCATCGCCAGAGCGCGTGTAGAGATCCGCCATCAGCAACTTCGCGCGGTAAACGTAACCCTGCACTTCGGCTAGCGCAATGGGCGGCCTCGCCAGACTCCCATCGGCATTCATGATGGAATCACCGGAATCCTTCCATCCCTGATTGCCGAGCCCTTTGCTGGACTTTGTTGCATACGAGAGATAGCCGTTCTTCGCTTCGTCACCATCGGTGTCAATCCAGCGCAGAGCGGTTTCTATGTTGGGTCGCAATTCGTTAAACAGCTGTAAGCTCCCGGTCCAGTGTGCATGCTCACCGATGAGGATCAGGAACAGGGGTGTTGAGTCGACGGACCCGTAGTAAGGCGTCTGAGGAATTTCGTTCAGGTTCGCAAGTTCACCGCGGCGCAACTCGTGCAGGATTTTCCCCGGTTGTTCATCTCTCCATTCATTGTTGTTTTTTCCCTGGTACTTCGCCAGCAGCCTGAGTGTCTGCTCGGCAATTGCGGGTTCGTAGGCAAGCGTCTGCAGCGCGGCAATCATGCTGTCGCGACCAAACAAGGCGCCGTACCAGGGCAAACCGGCAGAAATATAGCTCCATTCGTCGAGAGAACTTCTCAGCACCCACAAATCCAGAAGGCAGCGGTGCATCACCCCATTCAGCAACGGATCGCTGCTTTTAATCTGGGTACGCCCGCTCAGCCAGTCCTTTGATTGCCGATCGCTGGCATGGACGACAGACGCCGGATCTGAAGCGTGGCGGTGCGGCTTTTCCGGCTTTTGTTTCGATTCGACCAGGCGGAGCGAGACATTGATCTGCGCTCGCTGACCGGCACCAAGTGTCAGGACAAAATTCGCGCCGGAAGGTGTGAGCTGGGTTGGTCCGGGATCAATGTGGACCTCGAGCCGGCGGTTGACTCCATCTGCCCCCTCGTAACTGAGCACCAGAACTTCTTTTTCCCACCGCGGTTGATTTGCCTTGCCGATCTTTCTGGGGTGCAGACCACGGATTTCAAAGATATCCTCGAATCCAGAATGGAACGTGAACGACAGCGGAGCCGTATGTTCTTTCACGTCGTAGTTCTGGACCGACCAGCGATCATGAACTGCGCATTCGCTGCTATCGATTGCGCGCTGGAGCGTGATGCCGAATGTCTGCTGCGGAATAGACTCTCCGCTGGACGACCCAAATTGTTCGTTCGTAAGCTCAAATTCGGCAACGGACCCCCGATCTGCCGTGGCCATCAGCGCGTTGAGCATTGTTCCGGCAATTCGAACTTCGTACCCATCAAGGTAGCGGCAGTCGTGGTAATAGAGCCCGAATCCATCCGGGTTGCCGGCGGGAACTCCGCCGTCCTTCTCGGCAAGGAAGAAGATGTCTTCGTTCTTGATGACCACGGCGCGGGCTACATTGCGTGGGGCTGCGGAAATTTCATGCGAGGGCATAGATCGTAATCCGATATGCCGGTGGGATGCGCCACCGGCAAAGCAGGTGGCACGGACAGTCAGGCGGGACGCGATGGATCCGATTGCGTCGCGTCATGCGTCCTGTGAATGGGCGGGCGCGTCTGAGCTGGCATGGCCGCGTGTTGCCGAACCGTCTGGTTAGCGGCGTGATCCAACGCGCCGCTGAAAATCGATCGGTAATGCAGGTCGTGAAAGAGTTTTCCGGTAACTGCTTCCAGCGGAGTGGCAAATCGGTGGACCAGAGCGGCGGCAATCGCTCCCGAGCACGGGCCGATCGCATAGATCCAGAACAGATGCCAGTCAGCAGTGATCAAAGCAGGGCCGAAGCTGCGTGCAGGATTTAAACTCGCCCCCGAAAAGTTGCCGTCCAGCCAGACAATAACCGCGACCACTCCCACAACCACGAGGGGCGTCCAACGCGCCAGCGAACGTCGACTGACCATGCTGAACACCACCGCAGCAAGGGCAAAGGTCGCGACAGCTTCGGCTGCCGTTGCTGCCTGCGGACCAACCAGCCTGCCGGGTTGGTTGAGAGCATCGCGGACGCCGGACGCAAGTCCTCGGAATGCCAACTGTCCGGTCCATGCGCCCAGCGATGCGCCTGCCGTCTGAGCGACGACGTATCCTAGAAGGTCCTGAAGCTGCATTCGGCCAAGCATGAAGAATCCCAAAGAGATTGCCGGGTTCAGGTGCGCTCCGGAGAGCCGGCCCAAAGGCGTGATCGCGACCAAACTTCCTGCGCCGCCCAGAACCAACCCTGTCAGGAACAGCCGCAGCTGCACGGAGGGGATCGCGCTCACGGCCGGGGAACCGTGCGCAAACATGACGCCCACAGCCCCTACCACGCAGAGCATAAGAAATGTTGTCCCTACGAATTCCGCCCCGTACTCCGGTGCATGGCTGACCAATTCCTGCTGCCAGGGTTCAGCCGAACTCGTCTTCTGGTGGCGAAATGGGGCGTGCTCCTGCATTGTCGGCGGGAAATTCATCTACCGCGGCTAGGAGGAAGTAGCTTCTTTCAGGGCCAGCGATTCCATAGATGCGAATAAAAATAAAGATTGGGGCTTGCAGTCATACGACCAGATAAGCTTGTATTTATACGGCATAATTTGCTTGTATTTATTTCACATGATACGCTTGTATATATACAACATAAAATGCTTGTATTTGTCTAAGAAAGTTCCTCCTAATTATGCCGACGCCGAATGAAAAACTCGCCCAATCGTTAGGAGTCCTGAACACAC
>DASUBD010000578.1:0-3604 GCA_035763445.1 Candidatus Angelobacter sp. | reverse complement strand
GCAGGAATTCTTGTGTGTTCTGTCATCGGCCCCAAACGCGCAATCTGCTTTGCCATCATGTCCCGCTGCGTTATTCTGAATGGATAATCACATGGCGCTAGACCTTCTATCACGACTCAAAAAAGGGCCCGTCCTCTGCGACGGAGCCATGGGCACGCTGCTGTATGCCAAAGGCGTGTTCATCAATAAATGTTATGACGAGCTGAACCTGACCCAGCCGGATATGGTCCGCAGCATCCATCAGGAATACCTGAATGCAGGCGCCGAGATCATTGAGACCAACACCTTCGGCGGCAACTCGTTCCGGCTGATGCGTCACGGACTGGCCGATCAGGTTCGTGAAATCAACCTGCGCGGTGCCCAACTGGCCCGCGAGAGTGTTGATGCCTTTAATCAGAAAATGGCGGCGGACGTTCTGGTTGCCGCTTCGGTAGGCCCGCTGGGAATGCGCATTGAGCCTCTGGGCAAGACTTCTCGTGAAGAAGCTCGCGAGTCATTCCGCCAGCAGATTGCCGCGCTCGCTGAAGGCGGAGTAGATCTCATCATGCTCGAAACCTTCGGCTATTTGGAAGAGCTGCATCAGGCGATTCTGGCCACGCGGGAAGCCGCTCCCCATCTTCAGTTAGTCGCGCAGGTCACGATCGATGAAGACGGCAACTGCCTGGACGGCGCTAGCCCGGAAACCTTCGCCGCCAAGCTCGATGAATGGGGCCCGGATATCATCGGCTGCAACTGCAGCGTTGGCCCGGTTGCCATGCTGGAGGCGATTGAGCGGATCCGCCGAATCACCGAGCGTCCTTTGGCCGCGCAGCCCAACGCCGGTATCCCGCGCAGCATTGAAGGCCGCAACATCTATCTCTGTTCCCCCGAATACATGGCCAGCTATGCGCGCAAATTCGTGAACGCGGGCGTTGGACTGGTGGGCGGCTGCTGCGGCACCACGCCCGAGCACACCAAAGCCATGAAATCCGCCCTGCGCATGAACGACGCCAAAGGCAAGGCGCCTTCCTTTCGCGTCGTGAGCGAGCGCAAGCGTGAATCCACGATTTCTCCTCCGCCTCTGGCGCAGCGTTCCAACCTCGGACGCAAACTGGCATCCGGCGAGTTTGTAACCATGGTGGAGATCGTTCCGCCCAAGGGCATCGATTTTCGCAAAGAAGTGGAAGGAGCAAAATTCCTAAAGGCCGCGGGCATTGACGCCATCAACATCCCTGATAGCCCTCGCGCCTCTGCCCGCATGAGCAACCTGGCCCTGTGCACTCTGGTGCAGCAGCAGGCGGGAATTGAAACGGTTCTGCACTTCACCTGTCGCGACCGCAACGTGCTCAGCATGCAATCTGAACTGCTCGGCTGTTACACCATGGGAATGCACAATCTCATTTGCATCACCGGAGATCCGCCTAAGATGGGCAATTATCCGGATGCGACAGCAGTTTTTGACGTTGATGCCATCGGGCTTGTCAACATTGTTCACAACCTGAACTTTGGTTTGGACATCGGCGGCAATCCCATCGGCACCGGCACGAAGTTTGTCATCGGGGTCGGCGCCAACCCCGGTCTCGTCAACATTGAGGAAGAAATCCGTCGCTTCGAATACAAAGTTGAAGCAGGCGCAGACTACGCCGTGACCCAGCCCGTCTTTGACGTCAATCTCCTTGAGCAGTTCCTGCGTCGGATTGAGCACCATCGCATTCCGGTGCTCGCGGGCATCTGGCCGTTGACCAGCGTTCGCAATGCTGAGTTCATGAAAAACGAACTCCGGGTCTCCGTGCCCGACGCCATCCTTGAGCGCATGGCCAAAGCGCCGAACGCCGAAGCCGCGCGCGCCGAAGGAATCCTGATTGCCCGCGAAATGCTGCGCCAGGTCCGCGGACTGGTTCAAGGCGCGCAGGTAGCAGCGCCCCTCGGACGCTATTCTTCTGCCATTGAGGTCTTGGACGGCATGGGGGGAACCGCCACCGCGGTCGGATAGGGCACAATCATTGCGTGATCCAGAAGTCTCACAGGACAAGGTCAGAGTGAATGATCTGAACGGCAAGACCGTCCTCATCACGGGAGGTGCGCGCCGTCTGGGGCGAGCCATGGTTCTGGCCGCAGCACGCGCCGGCGCTCAAGTCGCATTCACCTATCTGAACTCCGCCTCTGAAGCCGACGACACGGGCAGGGAACTGGGACAGCTTGCTGTCAAGTATCGTGCGCTGCGTTGCGACGTGCGCAGCGAAAACAGTGTCGCCCGAACCGTGGAAGCTGTTCTCGAAACCTTTGGCCGGATCGATGTGTTGATCAATAATGCAGGCGTGTTTGAAACCGCAGCCCTCGACAAGATCACGCAAGAGCAGTGGGAGAACGTTTTCTCGACTAACGTCGGCGGCCCCTTCCTCATGACCAGGCACTGCACTGCGGCGCTGCGTGAATTCAAAGGACACATTGTGAATATGGGCTCGCTCGGCGGAGAGAAGCCGTGGGTCACCCATCCCCACTACTGTGCTTCAAAAGCGGCGCTGCACATGCTCACTCGGGTGACCGCCAAGGCGCTGGCACCTGAAGTCGCCGTGAACTGTGTGGCTCCCGGAATGATCGACAGCGGCGAAGGCGAACGCGATCCTTCTTTACTCAAGCGTCTGGCTGAGCGCGCACCCTCCACCCGCAACGGAACTCCAGAAGACGTAGTCAGCGCGGTGATGTATTTTGCTACCTGCCCGCATTACGTTACCGGCCAGATATTGACAGTGGATGGTGGTTTGGGGCTGGTTTGATATTGATTACGGAGTGACATCCGGCCAAACTTGACCGGTCTAAAGTGATCAGCGTGAATCAGTGCCAACAGTGTTCATCAGCGGTAATGGTTATCGCTACTGCTGGCTTACAAACGCCTTCACCACAATCGCCCTTGGATCCTTTCCTAGCGGAATCATGGTTTCCATAACCGGAGCGTTCGGCTGCGGCCTGCCTTTGCGGTCAATCAACGACAGCACAGAAAGGTCACCGCTGGCGGTATTTACCACCAGCAGCATTAATTGGCTGGGCGAGAGTGCCATGGCTTCCGGATGGCTGCCCACCGGAACTGACGTGAGGAATTTGCCAGTATCAATGCTGCGTACCGCCACGGAATCAGAACCGAAATTTGCTACATAGAGCAGGCTATTGTCCGGCGAGACCAGAGCCCGCACCGGTTTGTCGCCAATCAGAAAAGTGTTACTGACGTTGTTGCCGTCTGTAATGATTTCTGAGATGGAACTCGCGCCATAATTGCAGACAAAAATCTCTCCGCCATCTGGCTTCACGGCAATATCAATAGGCGTATCGCGAACATCCAGCAGCGCCAGAAGTTTATTCGTGGCCAAGTCAACCACCGCAACCTGCTTTGATCCGCTGCAGGCGACGAATACTTTGCTGGAGTCCGGAACAATCCCCAGATCCACTGGCTGAGAGCATGTCTTCACCTTCGCGCGCAAAGTCAGGTTGGCGGCATCTACCACCGCTACAGAATCTTCATCGCGCAGAGCCACCACCACTAATTTTCCATCCGGCGTGATTCTTGCCAGGTTGCTCCCATTGCCGGTTACGATGGTGCGACTCACTTTACGCTGATCCAGGTCGATGA
>DASUBD010000577.1:0-5969 GCA_035763445.1 Candidatus Angelobacter sp. | reverse complement strand
AACAGCAGAAGCACGCAGACTGCGGCGCAGAAAATCATCAACCGCCGGAACATCCACGTGAGCATGTGCAGAGTATGATCCAGAGTTGCTGAATCGTCAACTGAGGCAAACACCTTGCGAATGCAACTTACTCTCACTTAGTTCGGCATCCGATACTCTGCCTTTCGACTTGCCCCGGGAACCGGCCGGTTTCGCAGTCGGTGTAAACTGTTGATGCTGGCCCATGCGAAAGTGGCGGAATTGGCAGACGCACCAGACTTAGGATCTGGCGGGTAAAACCGTGGGGGTTCGAGTCCCCCCTTTCGCACCAATGTTTCTGGGATCCTTCGAAAGCCTCAGGATTACTTCAAGATTTTGCCTCGGACAACTCTCTGTGTTTTCAGGGAATCCTGAATCTGGTGAGACCTAACATTCTGGTCTTCACCTTTCAAGAGACCTAATTTTTGTACACATGGGGTAACAAAGGAAAATCGGGCGGGCTTGCCACGCACTACTGTGGGCCGCATTAGTCAGGTACAAGAAAGAGCAGTGCATTCTCGGGAACGTGCTCTTTCAGCCATTCAGAAATCCAAGGCTCTGATTTCGCAGTCAGCGGCAATCGTCGCCGCGGTCGAAAGCAGTCGAAGGAAACGGAGCCGCATCTTCGCACCAAGATTAGCGACCCCACGCGGGACCCTTTTCTTTCAGTAAAAATAAAAATCCTCGCCGCTCCTCTACACCAACCCTCACTGTCACACTTATTGTGCAACTAGCCACCAGAATTCCCATTTTGGCACTAAGTTCATCTTTAAATTGAACTATGAGTGCGCTAGCACGGATTCTACTGCCTTCTTTCCTATCCAATGACATCGCTCTAAGTGCATTGGTTGTTGTGCTGCAGATTGTTATAGAAGCAATTGGGATCAAAGTGGAATTTGGCGCGTATTACGGGAGCTTTTTGATTGCTTTCTAAAAGGAAATTAATGATACTTTTGTCCCCGCTCGTTTCGTGTAAACGTCGTTCCAGTGCAATGCTGGACAAACAGTCTGGGTGTGGCAAAGCGTGACTGAAAATCTCAAACCGGTAGCTCTTATTAGCATGCCGTCGCTATCTGCGCGGCATCCCTCATTCCAACTTGCCTTGCTCAAGCCGCTTCTGGAGCAGGCAGGCATTCCGGCCCAGCAGTTTTCTCTGTTCATGTATCTGGGAACCCAGGTGGGTTGGCGGCTGGCAGAAAATCTGGCTGACGTGTGGCCTTGCCTGGTAGGCGAATGGATCTGGTCAAAGTCAGCTTTTGGCGACCAGGCTAATACGGAAGACGATAACTTCTTCGCGGCCTATGCCGGCTTGTTTGAGACCATCTGTGACCGCGCAGGCTGCACGCTGGAAGATATTCGCCGTTTGCGCGATGTAGGCGCCCCTGAATTCATTGATTTTTGCATGGACGCTGTGGACTGGAGCCGCTTTGGCCTGATCGGCTTTACCGTGGTCTTCCAGCAGCTGGTGGCGAGCCTGGCGCTGGCACGCGCACTCAAACAGCGCTACCCAAACATTCCCATCATCATGGGCGGAGCGAGCCTGGAAGATGACATTGCGGAAGAAATCATGACAAATTGTCCGCAGATCGACTACGTTCATTGTGGCGATGCCGAAATTTCCTTTCCTGAAATGGTCCGGCGGCTTTACAGCGGCCGCAGCATGGAAGGCTTGCAGGGCCTGATGTGGCGCGACGATCAGGGCTCAGTCCGGTATGCGGGCCGTGCTCCGAATTTCATGGATATGAACCGGACGCCTCTTCCGGATTTCGATGAATACTTTTATGCGCGCCAGGCTAGCGGCTATGAAAAATCTGACGCTGTTCAGGAATTGCTGGTGCCTTTTGAAGCAGCGCGCGGCTGCTGGTGGGGAGAAAAGAACCACTGCACTTTCTGCGGACTGAACCGCTCCGGCATGGAATTTCGCGCCAAAGATCCGGACAAGGTGCTGGAGCAGTTGGAAGCTCTCTCGCGACGCTACGGCCAGTTCTACTTCAATGCCATTGATAACATCATGGCGCCGGAGTACGTGGAGAAGCTGTTTGGCAGACTGGCAGCAGCGAACAGTGATCTTTGCATTCACTATGAGATCCGTCCGAACTTCTCCCGTTCACAACTGGGCCGGCTGCGGCGCAGTGGATTGTTCTCCGTGCAGCCGGGTATCGAGAGCCTATCCACCAACATCCTGAAAATCATGCGGAAGCACTCCACAGGAATGCGCAACGTGGAGTTGATCAAGTGGTGCACCTATTATGGCATCAACGCTCTTTATAACATCCTGTGCAGTTTCCCCGGAGAGACTGAGGAAGATTACCGGGTGCAAAGCGAGATCGCATCCAAGATCACGCATTTGCAACCACCATACGCAATCGTAAAGGCGCGCGCTGACCGTGGATCACCCATGTATACCGAACCGGAGTCGCAGTCCATCTCCGGACTGGTGCCGGCCAGATGCTATCAATACATCTTTCCTGAGACGTTTGATCTTCGCCGGATTTCGTATTATTTCGACCACAAGATGGCGAACACCGTGGATGATGACATCTATGAAGAACTTTTTGGCCGCGTGGGAGCATGGCAGGCAGGGTGGAACAGCGCGAACCGTCCGTTCCTGAAGTACCGGAAAGCCTGGCAAAGTATTTCCATCTTTGATGGGCGCCAAGCCGACGTTTTTACCTACAGCTACCATGACGACGTGGCCGCTCTGTATGAATACTGCGCCGAAGCGCGAACGCCACGAGATATAGGGACAAATTTCGGGAACGACGCCTGGGTTCAGGACGCGCTCAACGATTTTGTGAGCAAAGATCTCATGCTGGCCCTGGATGGCCGCTACTTGAGTCTTGCTCTTCCAGAAAACCGTAATTTTGATTTGAAAGATGTTCCGGAACGCCAGAGCAGGCAGCCTGCTGCGCAACCGGCAGAATTGATTGCAAGGTGAGCAATTTGCGCCAACGCATGAAAGAAGATATGAAATCAGTGCTGGCTTCCCTTCCGTCCAGCTATCAGGCGGACCGCGCTGAACTGCTTAAACTCATGCTCAGCAAAGGAATACTGCGCAGCTCACTCGACAAGCCCATCTATTCTCCAGACGGCAAATCCGGCCGCTGGATGATCCATTCCCTGGGAGTGACTCTTGAATCGCAGGGCGCGGAACTGGCTGCGCGTTGTCTCCTTCCTCTACTCGAAAGATTTGATGGCCGTCAGCTCGCGACGTATGGATTGATCGGCGTTCCTCTTGTTCAATCCTGCATATTGCAGTCGAAAGGCCGGTATCGCGGCCTGCTGATCCGGAAAGAGGCAAAGCCACACGGCTCCATGCGAGTAATCGAAGGGGATATTGATCCGGACGAACCGGTGATTGTAGTGGATGACTCCATTGTCTCCGGGCGCACTTTCTGGGAGGCCGTGAAGCGCTTACAGGAAGCCGGATTGCGCGTGGAAGGTGGCGTGTTCCTGGTCCGGTTTGGCTGGCCCTTTGGAGTATCTGACGCGCTGGAGCGCGGCTTCCACATTGAAACAGTTTTTGATCTGCATGAGGATTTCATGGCCAACATGGAAGGAGAGGAAAAGCCCGTCTATAACCCTTCCAAAGCCTTCCCGGAAATTCACTGGAGTGAAAAACGAGCGCCTGAGGGGATGCATCCCGCCCACCTCGCACGGCTTGGCCTGACTGAATATCTTGCCACGGGCGCGCTGCCCTTGCCGCCACAGCATCTTGATCAGAAGTATGACGCGAGCGGCGGCGCGTGGGTGAGCGTGCGTTCCAAAGCGAATGTGTATCAGCGCCACTCTCGCGATGGCTTCTGGAATTTCCCCGGCGAGGAGCAGTACCTAGCGCCTGAAGCTGTGCTTCGTGCTGCGCTGCTTACGGCGCATAAACTTCCGGAAAGCGCTGCAGCCCGCGCCCTCGTGGATGACAGCCATATCGCTGTGACCTTCTTCTCTGAGCTCGAAGAGTGCACCGTGGGCGAACTGGATAATGACCGGCACGGAATCGTTGTCGGCAGCCGGGAGCGGCCGGGGGTGATGGGTGGCGCATTGCCAAGAATGCCCGGCATCGGACGCGAGTTCCGGCTGTTTCGCCATGCACGATTCACCAACGGAAAGCTCCTCCCGTGGGAGCCATATGTGATTCATCGCCATGGCGTCATGAAATACGTTGAACCCGGCGCACCCTGGCAGCCTACGGGAGTTCCGGCGCCTTCGGCTCCTCCAGCATGGCAGGACCGCAGTGTTTGTGAGCCAATCGCGCTGAGAGCGCGCGATATTGCGCTGCATGAAGCACTGGGTCTGCCGGAATCTTCGCGAGCTCTGCGGAAAGAGCAACTACCCCAGAGCATGAATCTGCTTTTTGTTACGGTCTACGTCTGGGGCCAGTTGCGCGGCTGTGCCGGTCTGGCAGTTGCAGACATGAATGAGCCAGACCATGAGTTGCGACGGCTGGTAAAGACCGCACTCACAGACGAGAGATTCAGCGGGATTGAGACAAATTCGGCAGAAGCAATCGCGGTCACAGTGAGCTTTCTGCATAATCGCGCAACCCTGGAAGATGCTCCTCCGGAAGAAATTGTGAAGTATGTCGTCCATGGGCAACAGGCGCTTGAGGTAAGCCAGGGAAATCGTTCAGGCCTGGTGTTACCTTTCTGGGCAGCCATGCACAGCCTCACGCCGGAAGAGTACGCACTGGAGGTAATCGACAAGGCCGGGATCACGCGGCCTCCATATCATTGGCACAGATACGATTGCGGCACCTGGCTGGCTGAAGCAGGTGGGGTAGCGCAGCTTGAGGGTGCGTTCAAGCCGCTTCCCGTGCCTGAAGATGACGATACGCTACTGCAGGAACTGGCGACGCTCTATTCGAATTACCTGCTGCGTCATCATCGGGCAGACGGGACTTTTTACGAGAGCTACGAACCCTTCCGCAACCGTCTACTTGCCGGCGGCCACTTGCCCCGCCTGGCTCATGGGGGCTGGATACTGGCCCGCTCAGCACGCGCGTTTTCAGATCCCCTACTGCGCGCCGCTGCGGACCGTACTCTTGATATGCTGTTGCGCTCGGTAAAACTCAGCGAAGAGCGCATTTGGCTGCAGATGGGGGAGAACAAGCCTTCAGTCTCTGAAATTTCATTCCTGGTGCTGGCAATTTGCGAGCTGCCAAAGGGCGACTACCGGCGTCCTCAGGCACGCGGGTTGGCCGATGTGCTGTGGTCGGCAATTGACGGCCAGGGCCGAATCGCCACGCACTTCACACTTGAGCAGCCTGGCGACATTTTCCAGGACTACTTCCCCGGGCAGGTGCTGTTAGCGCTGGCTGCTGCGGTACGGGAACAACTGACGGAAACCGATGAGAACCGCCTTGAGAAGGCCTTCCGCTACTATCGCCATCGCTTCCGGTATCGGCGCAATTTTGGCCAGGTAAGCTGGCTGATGCAGGCACTCAGTGCCTGGTGGCATCTGCGGCACGAAGAGCAGTTTGCCGGGATGGTCTTTGAAATCGGCGACTGGATACTTGAACATCAACAGGAAAAAACCGGCGGCTTTTTAAGTGATGATCAACCTGATGCGCCGGGTTACACTTCCGCGCTTTATCTGGAAGGAATTGGCGCTGCGCTGGGCGTGGCGAGAGAAGTTGACGCAGAGCGGCACGATCGTTATTGGGCTGCATATCTGCACGGCTTGAGATTCCTACATCAGATCACCATTCAGCCCGGGCACGCCGCGCTGCTGCCGAATACCGATTACGCCATCGGCGGCCTGCGCATGTGCCTGGATAGCAGTTTTGTTCGCATTGATTTTGTTCAGCACGCGCTGTCTTGCGTGCTTGAGCGCTTTACATCTTTCCCAAACTCCGGGGCGGCCCGGAGATCAACCGTGGACGCTGTGCAGTCCACCGCCGTATAAAAACAAACTTCCGCAAGGAGATTTCAATGAGCGATACAAAACGGCCGCAA
>DASUBD010000576.1:0-5102 GCA_035763445.1 Candidatus Angelobacter sp. | reverse complement strand
TTCCGGCAAATAAATTTTCGCCTTCGCCCAGCAAAACGGGCGAGACCGCCAGGTGCATCTCGTCGATGTGGCCGGCCATCAGGTACTGGCGAATCACGGACACGCCTCCGCCGATTCTTACATCTTTGCCGTTTGCGGCTTGGCGGGCTTTGCTCAGCGCGGACTCGATGCCATCTGTAATGAAGTGGAACGTCGTGCCGCCCTCCATCTCCAGCGGAGGCCGAGGGTAATGCGTCAGCACGAAGACTGGCGTGTGATACGGAGGACTGGGTCCCCACCAGCCTTTCCAGGAATCGCCCTCCCACGGCCCGCGCACCGGCCCGAACATGTTACGACCAAGAATCCAGGCGCCCAGGTTCTCAAACGACTGCACAGCCACATCGTTGTCTGTGCCCTGTGTGCCGCCGGTCCCGCCCTGCATCTTCTTGAACAGCTCCGTACCGCGAAACCAGGTGTGCAGCTCAGACCCGTGGACGCCCATAGGGTTGTTCAGGTCCTGGGCCGGCCCGGCGCCAAAACCGTCAATGGAGATGGAGAAGGCAGCAACGCGCACTTTGCTCATAAGGGAAATGGTATTACACGACTGAGAACGGCGGAAAGGAACGAGAAAAGGAGACCTTTTTCCCGGCGATTCCAATTTTCACGGCTTCCTGTCCCCGGTTTTAGAAGGTGTCCCGTTGCTATTAAGCGTGTGGCTTGAAGTCTCCTGTGTGCTTCCGAGCGGGTAAAACCACCATTATCACAATCAACAGCGCGAACAGTGCTCCATAGATAAGCACAGCACGAGGTGTTCTCGGCGTCCATCTAAATAGAACTAGTAACAGGGAACGAATAGCGCAGCCAACCGCAAGACTGCCTGAAAATAGCCGTTGACGGAATATTTCAGAGCCCATTCCACAAGCTTCCAGCCATGTGACTGCTATCACGGCCCCTCGCCCCCGTGAAGATCAAACTGTAAATGGATGTTGTCGGATGTATATCAAATTCATCCATGCCTTTCGGAGCGACCTTCAGTGAGTGAGCGCAGGGAGGTGGACTATACTGCGAATCTGCATTAACGGAAAGCCGCTAGATGTGGCTGCCGGGGAAACGCTTCTCACATCCGCGCGTCTGGCTGGTATTCACATACCTGCTTTGTGTTCTGACCCGCGTGTCAAACCCCTGGGCGCCTGCCGCATGTGCCTTGTCCAGGTAGAAGGTGAGCGTCGGCCCGTGGCGGCATGTTCAACAATGGTTCGTGAAGGCATGAAGGTGGAGACGCACACACCGGAGATCGAGAGGTTTAGAAAGGGATTCCTTGAGCTGCTCGCCGGCGGTTATCCGGCTGAGGCGCTGTGCGAGATGCCAGAGAAACCGTTTCACAAACTTCTGGCAGAGTACGGGGTTGCCTGCAGTCAGGGAATCACGGCAAGTATTGACGACCGTCATCCTTACATTCACATTGACATGTCTCGCTGCATTCTTTGTGGTCGGTGTGTCCGAATTTGTGAAGAGGTACAAGGCCAATTCGTCTGGAGTGCCTGGGGTCGAGGTGATGCAATCGAGCTTCGTGCGGGCCTGGTTGGTAGCCTCCTTGAGAGCTCATGTACCAGTTGTGGCACATGTGTCAATAGCTGTCCTACAGGAGCATTGGACGACAAGCGTGTCATTGCGTTGGGAACGCCCACAAAATGGACACGCTCCGTATGTCCCTATTGCGGGACAGGCTGCGAAATCGATGTAGGCACGCGGAATAGCACATTGATACAGGTGAAGCCGGTGCTGCACGCGGCCGTTAACAAAGGGCATCTCTGTTCCAAAGGACGGTATGCATTTGAGTACTTACATGCTCCGGATCGCGTGCTTCATCCCATGATTCGCAGACATGGCAGATGGGAAAACGTCTCATGGAATGAGGCGATTGCCGCGGCAGCCCACGCCCTGCACAAGACGATTGCTGCTCATGGTCCTGACAGTGTAGGCGTTCTCGGGTCAGCCCGCAGCACGAATGAAGAAGCATATCTGGCACAGAAGTTCGCGCGCGTCGTTGTGGGGACGAACAATGTCGACTGCTGCGCGCGCGTTTGCCATGCTCCCAGCGCTGCGGCGCTGAAAGCGATGCTGGGAACAGGCGCTGCTACCAACTGTTTCGACGATATCGAGCGCGCGCGAACGATCCTGTTGTGGGGCTGCAATCCCACAGAGAATCATCCTGTAGTCGGAGCACGGATCAAAGCGGCGGCGTTGCGGGACACAAATCTGATTGTTGTCGATCCCCGCAAAACCGAGTTGGCAGAACTTGCCGATATTCACCTCCAGATTCGCCCGGGCACTGACATTCCTGTTTTGCTTGCGATTGCGGCCACCATCGTCGAAGAAAGACTTTTCAATCCCGATTTCGTCGATCAATCCATCGAGAATTGGGAGGCATTCAGAGACTTTGTCGGGCAGTGGCGTGCGGAGTCTGTGGCGCCGATTTGTGGAGTTGAACCAGAAGTGCTTCGCGCGGCGGGGCGAATGTATGCGCAGGCTGGTCCAGCAATGAGCTTTCATGGACTCGGCTTGACGGAGCATGTGCAAGGGACGGAAGGCGTAATGTGCCTGGTGAATCTGGCCTTGCTAACCGGAAATCTGGGAAGGCCCGGATCCGGAATCAACCCGCTCCGCGGGCAGAACAATGTACAGGGAGCAGCGGTGATGGGTTGTGATCCTGGAGCGTTGACGGGTTCCACGCCGCTTATGTCTGCGATCGCTCGCTTCCAGACCGAGTGGGACTGTGAACTCCCCATCCGAACGGGATTCGACGTTTTGCAGATGATGGACGCGGCGCGGCAAAAGCGCCTGAAGGTCCTCTGGGTAATCGGTTATGACGTTCTTCTGACCAACCCGGACATGGCCCTGACGCGCAATGCCTTCAGCAATCTCGAAGACGTGATTGTGCAGGACATGTTCCTGAATGAAACTGCGCGCGACCATGGGACCATCTTTCTTCCTGCGTGTTCTTCGTTTGAGAAAGACGGGACTTTCATGAATGCCGAAAGGCGAGTCCAGCGTGTGCGTGCTGCTTTATACCCCGCAGGCGAGTCCAAGCCAGACTGGAACATCATCTGTAATGTGGCATACGCGATGGGGGGCGGAAAACACTTTGCTTTTGCGTCGCCTGAAGATGTGTGGAACGAGATACGTGCGGTGTGGCCTGCCGTGGCTGGAATCAGTTATTCGCGGCTTGATGAGCAGTGCCTGCAATGGCCCTGTACCAGCGAGTCTCACGGCGGAACAGCGATCTTGTTTGGCTCCGGATGGACCGCAGGAAAGAAGTTCCATCTTTATTGCCCCGACTCTCAGGTTGCGACCGAGCAGCCAGATAGAGAATTTCCCTTTATTCTCATCACCGGACGAACATTGCAACAGTTCAACGCTGGCACCATGACCGGCCGGACGTTACACCGGGTGCTGCGGCCAATTGATTCTCTTGATGTTTCTCCCTGCGATGCTGAATCTTTGGGTATTCACGATGCAGAGCACGTCAGCGTCCGCAGTCATTATGGAGAGATCACATTGCCGGCGAGAATCACGTCCACTGTTCCAGCGGGTGTTGTATTTGCTACTTTTCATGATCCGGAATCCCGGCTGAATCTTGTGACCGGGAGTGGGCGTGATCGCACCACGAATACGCCAGAGTACAAGTTGACGGCGGTTGCATTGCAGAAGCAGGTTTATTGTGCCTCAGAAATCCTCTGTGAAGAAGAGCTCTTTAGCACAACGCACTAGCAGTGATCTCCGGGGGCAGGAATGAACTGTTAGGTTAAAAAAGAACGCTTCGGCCCCAATTGCTTATCATGGTGCGGGTTACACTTCCACCGGCACTGCACTCGCTCGGACGGGCGTAATCCAGTGGACCTCTGCAGGGCTACGTCCATGCGATTCCGGCCAAGCCGAGGGGTGTCCAAGCACAATCGGCGCGACGACATCGTACTACTGGGGTATGCCCCGCCAGGAAGGAGTACGGATCAAACACCGTTACAACCGCAACTCGGTCAAACTCTATGACAAGGCTTCGAGGCAAACGGGTTCGGGCTTTGCGCCCTTTGCTGCCGACGACCGCAGCTTGCTGCAGGCGATCAGCCAGGGCCAGTTCACCATCAATGGGTTCCGCAACCGAGACCTCCAGGCATTGCTCTATCCCATACCCACGACTTCGGAGCAAGAAAGCCGCCGTCGCTCGGCCGCGATCAGTCGTAAGCTGCGCCTCCTACGGGCCCATTACCTCATTCGCAAAGTCCCTTCCAGTTATCGCTATCAACTTACACCCCTAGGGCGGCAGATCATCACCGCGATCCTTGCAGCCGGCCATGCTCCCGTCAAATCCTTTATGGCCAAGGCCGCTTAGAACTTTCTTCGCGTCCTGACGAGAATCTGATTGTTAGCAATGCAGATAGACGCTGATCAGAATCGCCAACATCGCCGTCATCTGAAAACCAAAAGCAAAAACCTACCGCGGAAAGTTCGGACTCCAGGAAATGCGAGGCTTCGATCAAAACGCGATTGCTTAGGTACTCTCGGGCTTCCATCCAGTTAGAGGCTTCAGTAAACAAGGTTGAGAACAGCTGCGGATCGGCAACAGGTCTGCTGGCGCTTACATAGTCAGCGGCAGCCGGTTGGGCCTTAGTTTGGCGAAAGGCGCGGAAGGAGCAAAGTGGGGCCTGCTGGCAACCCGCTCAATTTAAATGATTTCTCATAACTTTAAGGTTTTTAACTGCTGGCGAGGGATATAGTAACTATGTAGTTCACATTTAAGGTGGTTTCGCGGTAAAATACCTTAAACGCAAGGGTTTTAGGTACCCTGTCTGCGAATTGAGAATCACTGCGGCAGGGGCTCCGGGAAATTATAAGGTTGAGATCGCGGGAAGATCGGCAGCATGGAAAGCAGTCGCCCTCGTCAAAAAGCTCTAAGGCCCTGATAGGAAGTGTCAGTGACAGCCGTACCGCCGTTCAAAGAATCATCTCGAGAGCTCATCATCGAAGTGGCCCGCGCTTTGGAGCCTTACTTCCCTGATATTACAAACAAATGGCGTGAAAGACTGGTGGCCGACTTTGGCTTTGATGGCCGAACGCTGGCTGCG
>DASUBD010000575.1:0-4611 GCA_035763445.1 Candidatus Angelobacter sp. | reverse complement strand
GACCATGCACATCGAACTGCCAACCACCTTCAATGTTTCCAGCTATTTCGTTGACCGGCATATAGCCGACGGCCGTTCCGAGAAGGTGGCCATTGAGTGCATCGAGGACCGGGTAACATACGGCCAACTTTTTGAGCGGGTCAACCGACTGGGAAATGCTCTTAAGGATCTGGGTGTACACCGGGAAGAGCGCGTAGGGATGCTTTTGCCGGATACACCGGATTTTGCTTATTGTTTCTTCGGCATCATGAAAATGGGTGCGGTGGCGCTGCCGGTAAATACCCTGCTCAAGCCGGCTGAATATGAGTACATCCTGAACGACTCTCGCACCCGAGTATTGATCGTAAGTGAAAGCCTTTTGCCGCAGATCCAGGCCATTCCCAAACAGAATCTGCGTTGCCTGGAAACCATCATTGTCGCCGGCAATGCCCCCGAAGGCTTCCTCTCATTATCAAAGTTGATCGCGTCGGCATCGCCGGAATTGCAAGCTGAACCCACTCACAAAGACGAGCCTGCCTTCTGGCTTTACTCCTCTGGAAGCACTGGTTTTCCGAAGGGCTGCGTTCATCTGCACCATGACATGGTTGTATGTGCCGAGCGCTATGCCAAGGCCGTTCTGGGAATCACCGAACACGACCGCTTTTTCAGTGTGGCAAAACTGTTTTTTGCTTACGGCCTTGGGAACGGGCTTTACTTCTCTCTTTCCGTGGGCGCCACAACCATTTTGTGGCCCGGATCTCCTTCTCCGCAGAACATCTTTGGCGTCATTGAACGGCACAAGCCCACACTCTTTTTTTCCGTTCCTTCCAACTATTCCACGTTGCTTGCCTTCCGTCGCGACCCAGGACCTGACTTCGATCTCTCCAGTATTCGCTGGGCGGTTTCGGCAGGAGAAGCATTGCCTGCAGCTCTTTATCACCGATTCAAAGAACGTTTTGGGATAGAGATTCTGGATGCAATCGGCTCCACTGAAGCGCTTCATATGTTTATTGCCAACCGTCCGGGGGCGGTTCGACCGGGATCGAGCGGCCAGATTCTTCCGGGTTATGAAGCGCGCATCGTGGACGAGAACGGCCAGCCTGTCCCCGACGGAGAAATCGGTAACCTGCTGATCAAAGGCGACGCGACCTGCGCCTGCTATTGGAACCAGCATGAAAAAACCAAGCAGACCATTTTGGGCGAGTGGTTGCGCACAGGCGACAAATACTATCGCGACGCAGACGGTTACTACTGGTATGTAGGGCGTTCAGATGACATGCTCAAGGTCAAGGGCATGTGGGTAAGCCCCATAGAAATCGAAAGCGTTCTTATGGAGCATCCCTCGGTTCAGGAAGCAGCCGCCATCGGGTTTGAAGACGGCAATGGTCTTATCAAGCCTGCTGCGTTTGTGGTATTGAAGTCCGGCTTGAACAATTCAACGCAAGTGCATACTCAGATAAAAGATCACCTCTCTATCCGCCTTGCCGCTCATAAATGTCCGCAAATTTTAGAAATTGTTAATGAGCTGCCCAAGACTGCCACCGGCAAGATCCAGCGATACAAACTCCGTTCTGCTCTTTCTTCCGCAAAATAGCTTCCGCAAAATAGTTGGGAACCTTCGTTCCCTCTTCGGCGTATTTAACAAAAAAGGGCAGCTCCTTCCAGAGGCCCTTTTGCTGTTAACACGGCAGCTCAGGTCTCGTCATGGATGACAGGAGCTGCCGATGATCAGGTTGTTTGCGCGCCCACAACCGGTTTACGGCTGATGTGCACCAGGAGGATAAGGATGAAACGTCTCTGGGCATTTGCGTTCTTTTGTGCGGTAGTCACCGGGTGGAGTCAAATCAATGATGGCAGGCTGCAACTGCAGCTATTGCCGGGCCAGGCGCTCAAGCTGGAACTCAGTTCCGGCGATTACCGGATTGAGCCGGGTGTCGCCGGCAAAATAGTGGTCATCAGCAAATCTCAATCGCAGCAGCAAAAACCGCATTTCGGAATCGATACCAACTCCAAAGAAGCCTCAGTGCGCGTGGAAGCTCCAAAAAATTACGCTGCCGTGATCCAGGTGCCGCGGAACAGCACTTTGAAGGTCCGGCTTAACGGAGGCAGCCTGAGCGTAGCGGGAATTGAAGGCGACAAAGACATTGAATCAAGCGCCGGTGACGTGAGCATTGATGTTGGCCAGCCGGAGAATTACAACCGTGTGGATGCCTCGGTTGACATGGGACTGATTGATGCGCCACCGTTCCAGATTGCTCAAAACGGAGTTGAGCGGTCATTCATCCGCCGCGGACCGGGCAGCTATCACCTGCATGCGCATGTGGGAACGGGCGAAATCAGGCTCTACTCTGGCGTTCTCTGAGTCAGATCAAAAATGCGCCAGCAGTTTTTCAATGCCTTCGGCAAAAGGGCGCTCGCGGGTGATCAGGCTCACCACCAGGTAGCCCTCAGCCGGAAAATCATAGAAGTGCCCGGGATGTAGATACACTCCCTCTTCCAGCAGTTCCAGGGCCAGTTCCTCATCTGAGCGAATGGCCGGCACCCGGATCACCGCATACCAGCCACCTTCTATTTCCAGACGTGTGCAGACCTTTTGATCGGAAAGCTGCCTGTCCAGCTCAGCCAGGTTGCTGCGAACTCGCGCCATGAGTTGCTGTTGCAGACCATGCCGCTGAGCCAGCAACGTAGGGGCTGCGGCCTGAATAGCCGCATTCATGGAAAGAAACGTATCGGCAATCACTTCCAGACGCGCGAGGGCTTCCGCCCTTTCCCTTGTGGGGCCGCTAACGGCCAGCCAGGAGAATTTCATCTGGGGCAGCCCTGAAATCTTGGAAATGCCGCTCATTGTAAAGGTAAGACTCAAATCGTTCTGGCTGAAGCTGCTGTGATTTCCACTGTTGAGGGAAAAATCAAGAAAGACTTCATCAGCAATGATCGCCAAATCGCGTGCGGAGCAAATCTGGTTGAGCCGGTCGATTTCTTCGGCTTTGGTGAAGTGCCCCGTCGGGTTATTGGGATTGACAACAATCACAGCACGCGTGCGCGACGTGGCTGCGGCCTCCAGCGCGTGAAAGTCAATCTGCCAGCCATGGTCATAGACCAGCGGATAACGGACGAGTTTTACGTCCTGGATATCGGCAAGGAACTCGAAAAGCGGGTAACTGGGCGTGGGGACCAGTACTTCATCACCGGGGTTGCAAAGCAGGCGAAAAACAAACGAGTAAGCCTCACTGGTGCTGATGGTGAGGATAAGATCGTCAACGCTCACACGCTCGTTGCGTCGTTCATAATATTCCTGTACCGCAACCCGGGCCGGCCGCAGTCCACGCGGATCGGGATAATATTTGAGCACCGCAGGCGTGATCAGCGCCTTAAGAATGGATGAGCCGTCATATTGAAAGCCGCATTCCGTGGGATTGGAAGCCGTGAGGTCCAGCAATTCGCAGCCGCGGCTACGGACACCTTCCAGCGCCCTGGCCAGACGATTGCTGGAAAGGTTCCATTGCGTACGAGTTGAAAACATCAAATCTCAGACCGCTCCATCAGGTTTTCCCAACCAGAATTAGACGCAGGCAATCCTTATTTGTGAACGAGTCCGAATTCTGATGTGTAGCTCAGCTTAATTTTTCCACACTTGTGCTTCTGGTCGTCATAGACCATGCAGCTGTCATAGGGACGTGAGTACACGTGCAGGCTCACTGCGCGATGCTTGAACTGCGGAGGATTGAAGACCCTGTGGACAGGCTCAGCCGGGTCGACGGCGCACGGGTTGGCGGGACTCATCTCCACCAGATCAGCAACCTCAAGATCGCAGGTTCCAGAGGAGAAATCCTGCTTCAACACGCGATAATTCTGTACCATGAGCTTTCCAATAGGCGCGGCCATCCAGCAATTCTGGTCCTTATGATTGTGAATGGAGCTTCCCTGCCCGATCTCCCAGCAAATTGCCATCAATTCGAAGAGCGGCGTTTTATCAATTAGATTGCGGGTGTAATGCTGGCGGTCCCAGATGAGGTAGCGTTCAACAGATTGCGGATCAACGGGGTTGTCGAGAAGGATCTTGCGGATCAGGGCAACGTTCGAGAAATCAGTTTCTGTACAACATCGAAGTTTGGCAGCTAAGTCTTGAACGGCAATCGCTGGCACGGTTGGTTCCTCCGGTGATCGGCTCGTGCTCCATTTTACCTTTTCACCGTCATGCTTGCAGGATTGCCGCACGAAAACACAATTCCCGGCGAGTCGACGTCGCCGGGAATTTGTTTTTCAATCAATTGACTACCGCCGTGGTTATGGCCTCAGCGTGCTGCCCCTACCTCCTTGACTGCGCCAAGCTCCTTCACAATGTTGCTCACAAACGCCTTGGCATCGCCAAACAACATGAGTGTGTTGTTCATGTAATAGAGCGGATTGTCGATTCCCGCGAAACCTGGATTCATGCTGCGCTTGATCACCATGACCGTGTGCGATTTCTCGACATCCAGCACAGGCATACCGTAAATCGGGCTGGTCTTGTCCGTCTTTGCCGCGGGGTTGGTAACGTCATTCGCGCCGATGATCAGTGCCACGTCCACTTGCGGGAAGTCGCCGTTGATGTCATCCATCTCCTTAAGATGGTCGTAAGGAACGTCTGCC
>DASUBD010000574.1:0-6044 GCA_035763445.1 Candidatus Angelobacter sp. | reverse complement strand
CTTCATCTTCTGCCATCAGCAGTGGAGTCAATTCCCATAGCAGCGATTGGTCGGCCCACAAGGCGTTCGCTTCATTGAAAGGAAGCCTTACAAATGTGCAAATGCTCTTTCCCAGAGTGCTGTTGGCTGTGTCCACCGCTGATTGCAGCGCCTGATTCGACTGCTCCCAGAACGTGATGCAATTCTCAACAACTTTGGGTATGAGGTGGTCGATGGAAAATGGGTCAGTAGCAAAGACTGAAGTGGCGAGACCATGCAATTCCAACATGGCCCTGAACTCGACATCCGCAGGATCGGTGGACAGGAACAGACGGAACGTAATCGATAATTTCGCTGCTGCATCCAGAAATATGCTAAGCAGAAAAATGTCGCCGTCTGTCCCCGCCGTGCCTGGCCCGCGCCTGTTTCTTACATGCTCGCAGCTGCGGTCTTGGATGCAGCGGTTTGAGTCGTTTTCTTGTCAGCGGTGTCTGTTTTCTGCTCTTCCTTCTTGTAGTTCAGGAATTTCATGATTGAATTCAGACCCTCGGTGCCGCCGCTGACAACTAAGCCGGAAACCGCGACGTCAAGCCACTGCGGTACTCCAGTCGCACCCGATAGCGTCCCCAGCACATGCAATTTGCCAAAGATCGCCAGCAGCAGGCCGATGAGCAGGGAGATGATGTTGCATATGAGCTTCTTGTTTTTCATGTTCTTGAAGCTGTCGAACCATGAATCCAAGATCTCCAAAATACGTTGTACGGCAAATCCAGCTGCAAACGCCGGAGCCAAAGCAACTGTCAGGTCGCTCATAAGAGTATCTCCTTCAAAAACACTTTTGAGATTTAATGCTTTGGTTGAGCTTCATTGCCAGTAGCGCCGAAACCTTGTTGATTTAAGAGCTGGAAAGCCACTAACGTAGTTACCGAGCGTCACTTGTTTGTCGATGTCGATTTAGCACCTCCTGGACTAGGCGTGCTCGTCTCCTCGTTTTTCTTTTCACCTAATAGCGCTGCCGGATTGCCTCCCTGAAATGTGACCGCAACGGCAAATCGTGCCGTGAAACGCTTGACGGGAGTTGGTGTACCGCTGTTCGGAGGGATAATGTCGCCTGGGCCTTTGAACCCCTGAGGAGTGTCCGCAAACTCGCCAACATGAACACCGGGAGTAATCCAGAACCGGTTCCAAAGATGGGCCGAAACGCCTCCAAAGAATCCAAACCGCGAAGTATCGGCTTTGCCATTAGAGATGTCGATCACCGGGCCAGCTGACACGGCGAAGCCACCCTTCGGAAAGTCCAAGTACGGAATCGGGAAATGATAATTGAACAATGCCGTAAGCGCAGGCCGGACGCCGCTGCTGTAATCGACCCCTAACGCATTCACGGTCTTGGTTGTTGGGGCAGTCGGATCGGGAGCCGTGCGGCTGGAATAGCTCCGCGCCTGCAAAGTTGTTAGCAGAAAGCCGCCCGACAATGTGAGCTGGCTGAGTGTAGCCTGCTGTGTGCTCTTCCAGGGATTTGGCGTAGCCGTGGTCGCTGTACCGGCGTAGCTCTCCAGTATGGACATGCTGCAGCCAATCGTCTGCTCGCAGTGGAATTCCTGGTCGAGAGTGTGCGGTTGATTATACCGATCGCGAAGTTTTTCCATTTGGGCGCGCATTTTTGGGTACTGATCCGTAATGAGTGCCGAAGCTGCATTTACGGACTCTTCGCAGGCCCCGCCGAGATTGGGATCGTTCAAATTCTCTTGAAGTTTGACGACCACTCCGCTTAGAGAGTTGAAGGAGTCGACCAAAGCTCTTACGCGCGGCTGCGTATCACTTAGCGCAATACTGGCATATTTTTTGTCTGTCGCCTGAGGCAGCAAATCGGTAAGGGCTTGGTTCAGCCTGTCGACCTGGGTTTTTGCCGCTGCGACGTTCGTGGCGAGAGCTGGCACTGCACATTTGGATATCGCAGCTTTAGCAAACTTAGTATCGGGCGTTTTCGCTGGGGCGGCAGAAGGCAGCAGGCTCTTCTGCACTTCCTGTACTAATCCTGAAAAAAGAGACAGATCGTCAGTGGAGGGTGTTGGTGCTTCCCCGGTCATCGTGTATTGATACAAAATGTCATTCAGGTTTATTGCGTGAAAACGATAGTCGCCCGATTTTCTCAATGGCATTAGCGTGGGCGATTTCTGCTGCCAATCCAGCGTGATGCATTTTTTATCTTCTGCACGGCAAGGCGTATCGTCTCCTACTTCTCGAATGATGATCGAGTCAGATGTAAGGCCATAACCAGCAGCTTTATTTTTCTTGCTTTCGCTCTCGGGGGAAAGTTCTGTCAGATCCGGAAGGCTTACCGCGCCCTTATCGTTCCCCGATCCAACGGTGGGAGCCCCTGCTTTGTGGGCCTTCGGACCCCCGCTCAATTTTGCTTCGTTCTCAGGGGCTGATCCGTTCTCTTTGGGTGTTTCCAGCCGCTTGGCCGCAATGCAGGCTGCTTCTACCTTATCTAGCAAATCTCTAGTGGCAAGATTCGCAGCTACTTGCAGCAGTTGCAAATGGGCCTGAAGCCGTCTCTCATGGCACACAAGAGTCTTTTGCTGCTCTATCAAAACAGGGACCAGCACCTCGTCGCCTTTGACTTCAGGTACAGCAAGAAGCTGTTCAATGGCAACGATCTTTGCTGTCAGGGCGTCAATCTGCTTCTGAAGCGTCTGAGGCTCCGTTGCTTTAACGTTCGCTGGTTTCTTGGTGGTTGCTTCAACTGTGCTCCCGAAAGTGAGCAACATTAGGGCAAATGGCAAAATATGCCGCGTTGGCATAGGTCTTCTCCAGAAATAGCGCCCTGTATCGCAAAATGGGCTATAGAGAAGAACGGGTTTTGCAGTAATTACCCTTTTGAGTGAAAACCAGGTAACTGGACGCTGACGCCCGATCAGGTATTCAGTCCGCACTCTTCTTGAGTTCTTCACAATTTTGCAAAACAACCAGCGGCTTGGGCGCATTTAGTTGCCGCTCGCCGCAGCCTCAAGTCCTGCGCAGCCATCATGGCCTTCCGGACGCGTCTCGAACCTGCGCTCCACAATTAGGACATTTGCGCTTATCGGGGCGGAAGCGGCTCAGGAATTTATTGCAAACAGGGCAGCGATAGATCGCCACGGTCAGTCCAGCTCCGACAAAGAAAATTGCCAGGCCGGCGTACGCGATCCCAAGCCACAACGTTCGCTGAGTCAGCGCATGAGCCGCCAATCCCAAAGTCCAGATGCATGCGCCAGTGGTGAAAAACCGGTTGCAGATGCGGTAGCGTCTCCGCACCTCGAGGATTACCTGTTCTGTTGTCATTTCTGCGCTAGGCATTTTTTGTCATGTGATTCTACTGCATGAGAACGCGCTGGTCGTTGTTTGGTGAAGGCTAGCGTTCAGTAGTAGCGGAGCGCGACGTCGCCAAAATGGTCCTTGACGCACCCAGATCCATTCAATACCATCGGTACTGAATGGACACCTATTCAACGCGACAAGCGGCACAAAAGCTCGGCATAACTCATGCCGCCCTGAGCCGCTACATCAGTTCCGGGAAGGTGCCGGCACCAAAAACCGTCACCTCTGGAGGGATGACCATTCACCTTTGGACCGACAAAGAGATTGAAACTGTCCGCCAACTCCTGCCAAAGATCGCCAACGGCAGGAAAACGAGGTACAAGAAAAAGCAGTCAGCAAAGAAGAAAAGCAAATAGCAATTGGCAATTAGCAGTTAGCCAAAACAAAACCAAGAACGGACGCGCCGGTGTTTGAGGCACCGAACGCGCCCTGACCGCAGTTCACCTGCAAGGACAGGCAAACTATGGCTATCTCACAAACTAAACGTTCGCGTCACTCTGCGCAATCTCGCGCACTCAAACCCGCTTCCACCGCAACCCCCAAACCAGCTTCGCAAGCTACTTCCAAACTCAAAAAACGCCGCAGACGCCGCCCGTTGCCCCTGCTGCCGCCCGCGGTCGTCACCCGCCGAGGCAAGACCACCGTCCGCCGCTTCATCAATCGTTCTTTTCACCGCATGGAAGAGGTGAAAGGCAAGATCGTGGACTACGTCGAGTTCTTTACCTCATCTGAGAGCCACAGCATTGACATCTGCTTCCAGGACAAGACCACGCTGCACTTCAACATCGATCCCAGTTTTCTCCTGGAAACCGAATATGCTGACTGGAAGACCGGCAACTGGCGACGCATCAAGCGCTGGCCCACTTTGCGCTCCCTCACCTCCAGCTCCGCTTAAGAAGAACCAAAGGCTCTCACCGCAGAGAACGCAGAGAGCGCAGAGAAATTGGCCGCAGATTTACGGTGATGCACGCAGATAAGAATTCAGTTTGTTATTCGTTTGGATTCGCGTTCATTTGCGGCCAATGTTCTGCTCAATCCGCGTGCATCAGCGTTCATCTGCGGCAAATTGTTTTCTGGTTTTCTCTGCGCCTCGGCGGTAGGCGTTCTTGGCAATTTCGAGCCGTTCGCGTTCATTCGCGGCCAACTTTCGTTGTGTTGATCTGGCGTTCATCCGCGCCCATCTGCGGCAAACTCTTTTGCTTTTCTCCGTTCTCCGTGTCTCCGTGGTAGGTGGTGCTCTAGTTCCGCCGGAAATACTCAGTAGAAATTTTTTGCTTCACCCGAAAGGGAACTCTTCCATAATGCCGTTTGAGGTAACAGCCGACAGAATTTTCTACAACGTCTGCGCCACAAGTCGCCGTGACTGCCGGCGGGAAAGAAGGACGGACATGAGCAACGGGCTATTCGGGTCCACGGTCCTTGATGTTGCTATTGGATTGATTTTTGTCTATCTGCTGCTGGCCATCATCTGTACTTCACTGAATGAGTGGATAGCCGCCGTGCTGGGTCTGCGGTCCAAGAACCTCGCTTTGGGGATCAGGCAGTTGCTGGATAACCAGCCAAAGCCCGTCCCGGGCGATCCGGCGAAGGCCGGTACAGACAAGGACTGGCTGCTAGCCGAGTTTTACAAGCATCCGCTGGTGACAGGAATGGGGAAGGGAGAGGAGCATCCTTCTTATATCCCGTCGCGCACGTTTGCAACCACGGTAATGGACATTGTCAGCGGGCCTGACGGCCACCTTACCTATGAAAGTTTGAAGGCCGGCATTGATAAGCTGCCCGCGGGCGATGTGAAGACAGCTCTCAGCAGCCTGGTGCGGACTGCCGGGACGAACTTACCGGCGATCCAGGCCAACATTGAAAAGTGGTTTGATGATTCCATGGACCGCGTCTCCGGCTGGTACAAGCGCAAGATCCAGTTGATTACAGCCATTGTGGCGTTGCTGCTGGCATTTGCAACCAATGCTGACAGCATCAAGATCGCTCGAATCCTGTGGCATAACCCTGAGATCCGTGCTGAAGGAGTGAAGCTGGCGGAGCAACGCGCTGAAGCGGCAAAGAATGGCAACCCAGCTCCGCAAGCCAACACCGCCGAGGCAGAGATTTCCTATCCCGACGCAGGTAATCCCCTGAATCCAAAGGCGACGATCAAACCCGTAACACAAGAGGAACGCGCATTCCTGACGGAACTGATTGGTTGGGAAGGCGCGCCGCACTTCTCTGATCTGCAGGCCAGAGACGTCTTTCTCATGATTCTTGGCTGGATACTTACCGGTTTGGCCGTATCACTCGGCGCTCCGTTCTGGTTTGACGTTCTCAACAAAGTCATCAACATTCGCGGAGCCGGAAAGGCGCCGGATGAAAAGCCCAAAGCGCCTTCCAGGACTCCCATACCGGAGCCCAAAGAAACGGAAGCATGAGGGAATTCACATGAGACAGCTGAGGAATCGCTTTGCATATGTCCTGATGGCGACCCTGTTCGCGGCTTCGCAATTGCAGGCCGGAACACTGGTTCTGAGCCGGAAATTCGTGCAAAACAACAAGGACAAAGCGACCATCACGGTCCAGATGGTAGTGGATGAGCACCTGCCGCGTCCCCACAAGATTGACAAGGGCGGCAATGATGGCGACATACACATGGCAGGCCGCTCTGACGATGTGAAGCTTCCCCTGGTGGCTGAGATCATGAACGCAGCTCAACC
>DASUBD010000573.1:0-3738 GCA_035763445.1 Candidatus Angelobacter sp. | reverse complement strand
CCCTTATGAGGCCGCTGGTCAATAGGATGCGGCCGAGTAGCTGCTGTGTTGTATGTCAATACTTTGCTCCAGCCGAGCGCAAAAGTCTAATTGAACCTCTTTCCGCAGCTTTGGTTGCCTGAACCCTCTGGACCATGCATGCACTCGCTGAAGATGGACCCTGCCCTCCTCCCCCTTTATCTCAATTTAACCCGACTTCATCCCCGCCAATCCCAAGCTTCACCCCAATGGCATCCCGGGCATTTTCATCAACTATCCCAATCAATCCCAATAGCCCTGGAGTCCGGAAGGCGGCGATTTCGTGATTCGCTATAATTTCGCCTAAATTGTAGCGCTCTTCGAGCTTGGCGGCAATCGTAGAATGAGGCTGATAACTACAGTTCCTTGTTCTGCACTGCTTAACAAACGCTTCGCATCTAACCTCAAAGAATGCCCGGAGGTGAGAGTTGGATTTTGACAAGCTGAAAAAGGATCTGGAAGAAAAGGGAATTGAAAAAGGCAAAGAAGAGCTCGACAACCTTAAAGGCAGGCTCGGCGATTTCAACTCCGGGCAGGTGAATACCACCACCAAGCCGCAGGAGGGCAGTGACGTACTTGTGGGAGCGCCCACCCAGAATAATTCCGGTCAAATGGCCAACTCCGGCCAGACCGGAACCACTCCGGTAATGGATTCAGGCAAAGCCGGTATTCGCGAACCGGAAACGGTGCGACCAGAGGAAGAAATTCGCGAGCCAGAGCCGGACGAGCAGGGCGCGAAATCGTCTCAACAGCAGGAATCTCACCGCGAAGCCGCCATCGAGCAAAATCCACCCAGCGATGAACGGGAAGAAGGCGAAGACGCCGCTTGATCTGCTCCGGGGTTCCAGCGCCATTCGCAACAATTTAAAGTTCATCAGCCAGGGCGAACTCGTTCTTTGCGGTCCGTCGCCTTGGCTCGTTTTTAGATCTATCCGTGGGATGGGTCCCGCAAGTACCTCCTGCTGCTTACTTTTGTAACTTGCCCGTCTCCCCTAAGTATGTGAATTTACAGGGTGATATCTTCACCATCTGTAAATCTTTAGAGTTTGAGGCAGGTTAGGAAGTGAACGTTGAAATCACCATCTCGCGGATAAGTCGTGCAGCACTCACAGCGCTTGTAGCCGCAACTTTGTCGGTGGTTCTCGCGGCCCAGCAAGCCGCACCGCAATCTGCGAAGCCTCACACGCCGGAACAAGCAAAAGCAGCAACTATTCAAATCACCACTGCATCGCCCCAGGCGCGCGCTTTCTTTAAGCAGGGCCTGGCAAAGATGGAAACCCTGCACTGGGAAGCCGCTCTTTCGAAATGGCGCCATGCTGCTGAAGCAGATCCCAACTTCGCTCTCGCCCACGCTTTCCTTGCTGACCTTTCGCGCGATCCGGTTGAGCAGGTCGCGGAACGTGACAAGGCCATTGCCACGCGGAAGTTCGCCGGAGCGGAAGAGCAACTGGTCATCGACTGGATTGTCAACTCCAGCCAGAGCCACTGGGTGCCTGCCATCCAGGCCATGAATGAAGCTTTGGCGGATTATCCGCAGGATAAATATATTGCCTGGCTGGCCGGTCTGTGGCTGACCAATCAGCGCCAGTCAGAGCGCGCAATTCCGCTGTTTGAGCGCGCCAACCAGCTTGATCCAAAATTTGCCGATCCGCTCAACCAGGCAGCCTATTGTTACGCGCGGTTGGGAGATTTTGATAAAGCTTTTGCTGATATGCAGCGCTACGCTGAACTGCTTCCCAATGAAGCCAACCCGCAGGATTCGTTTGCGGAGATCTCACGCCTGGCCGGCCGCTTCAATGATTCGCTGGAGCATTACCGCGCCTCGCTGAAGATTGATCCTTCATTCATAGATTCGCAGGCCGGACTGGGCGATACCTACGCCGTGATGGGCGAGGAAGAAAAAGCCCGCGCCGAATATGACATTGCCATCGCACGCGCCACCACGCGCGTGCAGAAGATTAACTATTCTCTTCAGCGCGCGGCCACCTGGGCCCGCGAACAGAATTTCGCCAAAGCCGATGCCGAGTATCAGCAGGTCGCACAGACTGCGCATGAACGCGGGCTGGGGAGTCTGGAAGCTGAAGCATGGCGCAGGATGTCGGTTTATCAGACTGACAATCGCCAGGCCACGCAGATGCTTGGCAAAGCCGAAGACGCTTTGCAGCACCCGCACCAGATGTCTGCCGCTGCACGCGAGCAGGAATTGGCTTTGATTTTACGCACTCGCGTCGGCCACTCCGTGCACAACGGCAACATGAAAGATGCACTGGCATCGCTTAAGAAGCTGCAGGCTCTTGCCGCCGAAAACAACAGCGGTCCGGTGCAGTATGCTCTGAATGGCGCGCAGGGAGCGGTCTTGATGGCGCAGGGCAAATTTAATGATGCCATCAGCCATCTGCAGGAAGACGACAAAAATCCTTTTTCCCTCCAGCGGCTGATCGTGGCTTACCAGAAAATCGGGGCCGCTGACAAAGCCTCTGCGATGTCCGCCCGGCTGGCGAAATATTACGAGCCCACTATCGAGCAGGCCGTGGTCGTGCCCGCATTCAATAAGGGTTTGGTAGCTGTGAAGGATGGAAAGTAGCAAGAAGCTGCCAGCTGCTGGCTTCTAGCTGTTGGCTTTAAGCAAAGCATTTACTTCGGGGCACAGGTTTCATTTCAAGTAGCGCTCACGCCTTTGGATCGTGTCATCCTGAGCGAGTGCGAGTCCCATTTGGGGATGAGCACGAGTCGAAGGATCTATGCATTTGTTTTTCAAACCCACCTCATGCCCCTGGAATAGCTTGTTGGGGCTGTCCCTCTGAAGTGTGGGCTCTTCAGATATCCTGATGCTCCGATATCCCGATCACGCGCGATCACGCGATCACCCGATCACCCGATTTCTTTCTCGCTCCTCTCCAATACAAAATCAATCCGAAGCCGATGAATGCGACTGTGCATACCACCAGGAGAACCACAAATTTGACTTTGCTGGGCGCTTCGCCCGGAGGCACACACGCCAGGCCCATGGAGCCCGCAGTAATTAAAAATCCCAGCAATCCCACCAGCCAGACACCAAACTTTCCGCCCGGCACCAGCACCGCACCGGCTGTAGCGCGGTCAGCCCGATACGCCAGCTTGATCACCGCCGCATACATGTAAAGAAACGGAATGAAGTAGAGAATCACTGACATTGAGACCAGGAACTGGTATGCGCCGATCACTGACTTGATCCCCAACTGTGTCAGCACCAGAATCAACCCAGAGATGCCGGCTTGAATCAGGATGGAAATCCAGGGCGTCTTCCACTTTGGGTGGATCTTGCCGAAGAATGCGGGCAAATAGCTGTCAATTCCGGCGACGAATGGGATTCTTGCCACTCCAGCCACCGTCGCGCCAACGCCTCCCGCATTGCCCACCGTTACCAGCAATGCTGCAATCACTCCGAACCAGCCAATGCCCAGGAGGGCCGAGCTTCCGCTGATGCCTTGAAACACTCCGCTGCGGACGTCAATACCGGCCGCCGGCAGCAGGACCAGCAGAGCAATGGTGGCTACGATATAGATCAACGCGATCAAAGCCGCCGACGCGTAAATCGCTCGGGGAAAAGTCTTGCGCGGCTCGTGCACCTCTTCACTCATTGCGCAAACCAGTTCCATGCCCGTGAAGGCAAATGCAATATTGGACCAGAAGTTCACCGTATCCCAATCCCAATGCGGCAGAGAACTCTTCCAGTCAAAA
>DASUBD010000572.1:0-4631 GCA_035763445.1 Candidatus Angelobacter sp. | reverse complement strand
GGCCGAGCGTGGAATCGTCAACGAGAACGAGCGCAACTTTCGCAGAAATTGGCTGCGCCGGACGCATGCGGAAGTAGACATCGCTCAGCTTCAGGTTCAGCGTAGTAACCGGCGAAGTCATGCTCAGCAGCAGGACCACAGCCAGCAGCAACAGATTCAGTCGCAGCCAGCGACGCCAGGACATCGCGTCAATATTCCGGGTTTTGCTTAACCACTTCATCTCCCTGGCTCGTGACCTCAGTGCTCCACCTGCAAATCAATGCCCAGCCGTCGCGCCTTCTGGTAAAGAGTCTTGCGTTCGATGCCAAGCGCGCGCGCGGCTTTAGATTTGTTACCCGCGTTTTCCTGCAGAACACGGACGATGTGCTGGCGTTCCATGTCTTCGAGGGTCTTCGCTGAATTTGTTTCGGCTGAGGAAGGTGAGGCACCGTTGCTGTGCACCACACGGCGTTCATTCTCCACGTCGGCCGCACCAATCTCGCCGGAAGTACAGAAGATGGCCAGCCTCTCCACCAGATTTTCAAGTTCACGCACGTTGCCGGGCCAGGAGGCAGCAGAGAGACCGCGCACCGCCTCATCCGCGATCTTTACATTGCGCTTGTTCTTCTGGTTGTGACGCTTGAGGAAGTGCTGTACCAGAAGAGGGATGTCTTCACGGCGCTCATCGAGGCTCGGCAGCTTGATTTCCACAACGCTTAAGCGATAGTAGAGGTCTTCACGAAACTGGCCGGCAGCCATCATTTTGGTCAGATCGCGATTGCTGGCAGCCACGATACGGACATTCACCGGGGTGTACTTGTGAGATCCGACACGCCGGATTTGCTGCTCCTGTACCGCACGAAGCAGGTTCACCTGAAAGCTGGGTTTGGTCTCAGAAATTTCGTCAAGAAACAGCGTGCCGCCATGCGCCGCTTCAAACAGTCCGGGACGGCTTGAGTCGGCTCCGGTGAATGCGCCTTTCTCGTGGCCAAAGAGTTCACTTTCGAGGATGTTCTCCGGCAGCGCGCCGCAGTTGACGGGCACGAAGGGCATTTTGGCGCGGTTGGAATGATCATGAATTGCCCGTGCCACAAGTTCTTTTCCGGTGCCGCTGGCTCCGAGGATCAGCACGCTTACGTCTGCCGAAGCTACCCGCGCAACTGCGCGATAAACCTCCAGCATTTTTGGCGTGCGGCCGATGATGGATGTTTCAGGACCCGCATCGTCGATTCCACCGCTATCTTCCATTGGCTGGCGCGTGGCCTGCACTTTGCGCACTACCGCCAAAAGATCATCAATCAGCAGAGGCTTGGCAAGATACTCAACAGCGCCGGACGTTATGGACTTGGCTACCGTCTCCACGCTCATGTGGGCAGTCATCATCACGCAGGCGCACTGCGGCTGCAGAACTTTGATGAGATCGAGCACGTTCAGACCGTTTGCAGTACCCAGATAAAGGTCAAGGAACGCCAGTTGTACCGGCTCCTGCCGCAGAAGAGCCTAGGCGGAGGCGATGCTGTTGGCGGTGAGACACTGGTAGCCTTCCGCCGTGAGTACTGAGGCAAGAAAGCTGCGCGTGGAGTCATCGTCATCCACGATCAGGATCCGGAAGCGCGAATTTGATTTGCCGGAAGACATCTCAAGTCCCCATCCTTACGTTGGTTCAGAAACGGTAGCCAACAGCGCCGCTGAGCACGTCTGAACGGAATGCCGCCGTGCTCTGAACCAGTTGAAAATGAGAAAAATTGGCTTCAAAGTTAAAACGACGATAGAAGAACTCGTTACGCACCAGCAACTCACCTGCAGTGGTAAAGCCACCGGCATTGATTCTTTCCCCGCCCAGGTAGCCAAGGTATTCCGCTCGGTAAAATTTGCCGATGTTCAGTCGCACACCACCAGCACCCAGGTGGCTCCAGTATTGGCTGGGACTGAAATACCCGTGGTCCAATTCCTGTTGAAAATGAATGTGACGGAAGGCATAGCCGCCACCCAGAGAAATCCTTCCGACGGGAAACCAGCGCATGGCTTCACCGAACTCACGCTCGGAGCGATTGCCATCAGTGTAGTGCGTCAGATTACCCGTGGCGTTGAGAGAAAAATTCTTTGTGTTGTAATCCACGTGCTCATGCCAGCCGGACGAAAGAAGGTCAAGGCTGGCGGCATCGAATGTTGGAAGAATAGGGAAGCGCGAATATCCTCCGCTCAGGGCCAGTCCTTTATATGGATAAATTTCGATATCGCCAGAGTAGAGTGCGTCACTGGTTGCATCGGCAAAGCGGACTGCTCCTCCCGAAGCTCGCGCCGCGAAATAACGATTGAATCTCCAGCGGAGTTCTTCCCATCCGGAAACCACGGTGCGGTAGGGAACGGCAGTCTTCCATAGAGCGGTTTCATCCATGCGAGTCGAACTGGAGACGTTGCGGGCGATCTGATAGCTCAAGGCCTGCGAGGAATATAGAGATCGATTGCCGGAACTGTCAGAGAAAAAAGATTCGCCGCTTTGGACACGGCCGTAGTTGGACGTGCGGACCTCTTTGGTGGATCGTGCCGAAGCAGAAACGTAATCGTTGTACTCGAGCAGAAGCAGGCTGGTTGGATGGCGCTGGAGCGCTGCCTGTAGCTGGAGCCGTGCTTCCTCGCGCTTGCCTTCAAGCAGCAGGTTGTGGATGAGTCCCAGTGCGGCAGCTTCGTCATCAGGATTCTGTTGCAGAAGTTCGCGGTAGATGGGATCGGACTTGTTGTATTCCTCGCGATAACCGTAAACCTGGGCAAGCGCAAGTCTGGCATCGCGATTGGAAGGGTTGCGACCGAGGACGGAATTGATCCTGGAAATGGCCTGCGCATCGTGCTTTTCATAGACGAAGACGCGTGCCAACTGCAGTTCCAGTTCGTCATTATCGGGAAACGCGACAAGACCATCCAGCACGAGCCGGAGCGCTTCTTTTGGGTTGTGATCAGTCAAAGCGTGCTGGCTTTGCGCGACAATTTGTGAGGATTGCGACGGCGCAGGTTGTTGCGCTGCAGAGGTCAACAGCAACACCAGCAAGATCCCCGCAATGGATCCAGATCTCATAAACGACACTTATCCCTGCCTGTCTGCAAGCTCTCGTCGAAGAAAGGGCAATTGGCTTACCAACTCTGATTAACAGAAGAGCAGGAGTTCCGGGAAGTAATCCAGAGCTGATTGTGTACAAAATACCCGCTGGGTGTATCAAAAATCAACAGAGTTCCTGCTTTTCTTAAGACCCAGTGGGGTTGGGGCAAAAGTAATGAGCGAATGAGGCCGGAGCGGTGCGTAGTTAGCTGGCGGAGACGACGAGCAGATTTGTGCTAGGCTTTGGCGACTCCCATGCCCTTAACGGAAAGTTCGCAGAAAAATATAAGAAATGCTCGTGGTTTCATTCTGGCCATGCTTTTGCTGGTGTTGGTAGCTGCCTTTCACCTCATGCTCACCAGCAATAAAGTAAAAGTGTCACTTCAAATCCCTGCCAGCGCAGAGACTCAACAGGCGAAGCTGCAACGTGCCGCGTTTTTCTGCCAAGCCGAGCAACTTGCTCTAAGCCGGTATCTGTTCGACGGCGATGTTGCAGAACTGCAACAGCTTGAAGTGGCGCAGAATCTATTTCATCAGATCGACGGGCATGAAAACCGTCCCCTGAAGGATCTAGTCAAGATGGAAGAGGATTGGTACCGCACTGCTGCCCAGCCACTCATTGCGCAACGCAAAGCCCTCGATGCTGGCCGCGGCACGCTCGCAGAGTTGCAGATTCGCTATTTTCAGGTGGGTGGGATTAGCTGGGAGCATCGCCTCTCCCAGCTGAGCGCGTATACAGGGCCTGAATTGGCGCCGACTGCTTTTGGAGCCCTCCGGCAGCGCCTCTCCGAAAGCCTGAACGCGCGCGTCGGAGTTGGAATAGCTCTGTGCTTTGTGGCTTTGCTGGTTGCTATTGTTGGGCTCCGCTGTGTCACCCGCCTTGAAGAAGCTCTGCAGGAAGAGTGATCCAGGCCGGCAGCGGAACCATAGATCGTCAATCGCAACTGGCTGCGCAGCTTACAGTGACGCTCTCCTCACCACAGCGGAGAGCGCGCGATTGCGCTCGTAATCGCTGTGAATTGATTGCGCAGCTTTGATGTAGCTATCACGCAACGCGCCTTCCAAGTGATATGAACCGGCGACCGTAGTCAAAACGCGAGCCTTCTCATAGTCGTTGCCAATGTGGCCCACCGCGTCAAAGACCCTGCCGAGAGATGCATCGCTAAGTTTGTTGCGGCTGATTAGCGTGTTGAGACTGCGTGAGCGTTCGTAGTCCGCTTTCATGGAGTCCACCACGTTCAGGAAATTCGCCATATCAGCTTCATTGAACTTGTTTCCTTCGGCGAGGGAGAGCAGGATGCGCGACTTCTCATAATCGGCCCTCAGGTGCGCAGCGCTTTCCATAACGCGGCTGACGGAAGCTGGACTGAGCGCAGTGTGCTGCATGAGTGCGATCACACTGCGTGAGCGCTCGTAATCAGCCTTCATGGAGTCCACTACTTTCAGGTAGCTGGCCATCTGAGATTCGTCAAACTTCCCCTTTTCGCTCAGAGAGGTCAGCAGGCGCGATTTTTCGTAGTCTGCTGTCATAGTGGACGCAGCGTTCAGAATCTGATTG
>DASUBD010000571.1:0-3420 GCA_035763445.1 Candidatus Angelobacter sp. | reverse complement strand
GCGAACAAACTTTAACGTTCCTGGTGGTACTTCCTCAGACGACATGGGGATTCTGCTAACGGAGATCTGCAGTTGAAAATCTAACCACCGGGCCAGCAGAAAGAAAACTGCCAAAACTACGAGTCGCTATTTACGAAGTAGGGTGGCATGGCGGGAGCTTTATTGCGCTTATGATGCCAGGGGCTTTCGCTCTCTCTCGAGCCCGGAATTATCGATTTTCTCAAAGCGTTGCAAGGGACAAACGTGGAATGCGCAAGGCCCAGGGAGGCGAACCCACCGTGCCGTTATTAGCGCTTGTGGCTACGCACTGCGGCGATGGATTGGCGCAATCCGGCAGCAAGATCAGCATTGTTTGTAGCTATGTGAGCAGGTGCAGGCATTTCTGATTCACGTCCAAGCCAGCTCTGCAACTCCTCAGCTTCGGCCACGGTGAAGCGGCCTTCACGATGTACCGGCATGCCGTCTTTGCTCCACCGTTGCGCTGTGGCTGCGGGAATCGCAAGGAAACCGGCAATGGCTTTCCAGCCCCGAAGTGTACCGGTGTTCGCGGACGTTGCTTGATTTCGGGAACTCTTTTGAGGCTTGTTCCTGCTTCGCGTGTCTTCAATCCGCGAGGCTCTGCGGGTATTGGACTGCGACTTCTTCATGGGACGCCAAACATTTGAAATTTGATGCTGGCCACAGTTCGCTAGAGCGCCGGTATCTGGTTCCTTAGTCCAGAGGTGTAGCCTTACACCTCTCCCACGTGCATGTACTCATGGGTTGCCGAACCACGTAAGACACCCTCTGGGAACTCTGGAATCATCAGACAATAACTAGACGCTGAAAATGGCGCAAATGAGGTCTGGTTCCAAACTCGGTTTTATGGCCCTGCTGCTGTGCGGCACGCTGACGATTGCAGCAGCGGCGGCTCGCAACGCTGCCACCACAACGAATGCTGGCGGATTGCTTTCTGCCAAGCAGGGCGCAATGCTGGTTGATTATGCTCTGCAGGCGGGGGCGCGGCTGACCAGGCAACCGGATTGTTCTCACCTGGTCCATCTCATCTATTCTCACGCGGGACTGAATTACAGCTACCAGCCGTCGCGCGCGCTTTATGCCGGCGTGGAAGATTTTGAACGCGTGACCAGGCCGCAGCCAGGTGACCTGATCGTATGGCGAGGGCACGTGGGCATTGTGGTTTCGCCGCGCGAGAAGACATTTTTCAGCTCGGTGCGCTCCGGCATCATCACCGAATCATGGAAAGAAGCTCAGTGGCTGCGCCGCGGGCGACCGCGATTTTTGCGGTATCGCATTGGACCGGAAAGCGATCTCGAGTTGCTGGCATCGGTGGGCCGTTCCGCAGAGGATGGAATCGCAGACGCAAGTGACGGACAGACTGATACCAGCAGTGATGATGTGGCAAGCAAGGTAGTACAGCAAGAAGACGATGATGAGCCGCAGGACACTGCTCCAACAGATTCCGCTAGTGGTGCTGGAATTGTTGCCGTCATCAAGCAGCGCAGCAAGCCGTCAAAGAAAGAGATCGTGTCAGCGGTGCTGGAGAACAGTCAAAAGACCGCAGAAGCCCTGCTTGCGCCTGAGACCAGCATCAGAGCGGATCGGCCGATTTCGGTTTTTTCACGGGTAGAAGTAGAGAACATCAAAATTCGTCATGAAAGCGGAACCGTTGTTCTCAAATTTACGGAGACGATAGGGATAGAGCAAGGCAAGGTACTGCCGGCAAAAACTATTGACCGTGATTTCAGGATCAGCAAGACCACAGCCGCGGGTTCTATCATTTGGCAGATAACTGACCCGCACATGCGCACGTATATTCCGCAGTCGCAGGCACTCAATGTTTTCGCGCATCAGGCTGAACTCACGCTTCATGATTCGCCGAACAGTGCAGCCGCCCGAACCCTGGTAAAGGCGCTTGATCTCCTATATGACCAGCAGTCCAATGAGCCTCAACGTGCGTCACTGAACTGACCGCAATTGTTTTTCGCCCAAATCGATTCGTGACAGCAACTCGTGTAATGTAGTCGCATGTCAGCCAAGCCAATTTCTGCTCAGGAGCGGGAACAACTTCTCTCTTCCGCGTGTGACGCGCTGACGCGCTCATATGCGCGCTATTCCAACTTTCGCGTCGGCGCAGCGGTGCTGACGGATCAAGGCGAGATATTCACCGGCTGCAACGTAGAAAATGCTTCTTATGGCCTGACCAACTGCGCGGAACGCTCTGCCATCTTTACCGCGGTGCAAGAAACAAAAGCCGCCCGGCTTTCCATTCGCGCCGTGGCTGTTGTCACCGCCGATGACGTGCCTTGTTCGCCCTGCGGCGCCTGCCGGCAGGTAATCTTTGAATTTGGCGAAAACGCCACAGTGATCTTCAAAGGCCGGCAGGGTTATCAAGAGATGTCCATCGCGGATTTACTGCCGGAGAGTTTCCGGCTATCCTGACGCGGCATGCATGTAACGGACCTGATTCGTAAAAAGCGCGATGGCGGCGAACTGGAGCGAGCAGAAATCGAGTTCCTGATTGACGGCTACACGCGCGGATTGATTCCGGATTACCAGATCTCCGCGTGGCTCATGGCGGTGCTGCTTCGCGGCATGACGCGTGCCGAGCTCGCCGCGCTTACCGAATGCATGCTGCACTCCGGGCAGGTATTGAACTTCGCCGAGTTGCCAGCAGCAAAGGTCGACAAGCATTCAACCGGCGGCGTTGGTGACAAAACTTCTCTTGTGGTTGCTCCTGTGGTCGCGGCAGGAGAACTTTACGTCCCCATGATCAGTGGACGCGGACTTGGCCATACCGGCGGAACACTGGATAAGCTGGAGTCGATCTCCGGCTTCAATGTGAACCTTTCGGCGGACGAGTTTCGCGCGGTTCTCAGGCAATGCGGGGCTGCCATGATTGGCCAGACCGCCGAGATCGCGCCGGCTGACAAAAAAATCTACGCTCTGCGCGACGTTACCGGAACGGTGGAGAGCCCGTATCTGATCTGCGCATCCATCATGAGCAAGAAGCTGGCGGAAGGCATTGACGCTCTGGTGCTTGACGTGAAAACCGGCAGCGGCGCTTTCATGAAGAAAGAAGAAGACGCTGCGTTTCTGGCTGAGCTGATGGTGGAAACCGGGCAGCGCCTGGGCAAGAAGGTCGTCGCTTTGATCACAGACATGAATCAGCCGCTGGGACGCGCCGTGGGCAATGCACTTGAAGTCATCGAATGCGTTGACGTCCTGAATGGCAAAGGCCCTGAGGACCTGCGCGAGCTTTGCCTGGTTCTTTGCGCGTGGATGTTTCTGCTCGGCGGAACGGTGTCCAATCTTGAGCATGGCAGAAGGCTGGCTGAAGAGATGATCTTGAGCGGCAAAGCCAAAGAAAAGTTTCGCGAGATGATCCGATTGCAGGGCGGGAATAGCGCCGTCGTTGAT
>DASUBD010000570.1:0-3508 GCA_035763445.1 Candidatus Angelobacter sp. | reverse complement strand
GTGCGTGATGCACGGCATCCGCTGCTGGAGCGTAACCTGCGGCCCAAAGGCGGCAAGGTGGTTCCGCTGACGCTGGAGATGGATTCCGCGCACCGGCAACTGATCATCAGCGGACCGAATACCGGAGGCAAGACGGTTGGGTTGAAGACGATTGGCTTGCTGGCATTGATGGCGCAAGCGGGTGTGCCGGTTCCGGCAACGACTGCGCGCCTGCCAGTGTTTGACGCAGTGCTGGCCGATATTGGCGATTACCAGTCGATTGAGCAGAATTTGTCTACGTTTTCCGCGCATGTAACAAATATCGATTTCACGTCGCGCACGGCGACTCCGCATTCACTGGTGCTGCTGGATGAGCTGGGTTCGGCGACTGATCCGGAAGAAGGAGCGGCGCTGGCTGTGGCGATTGCCGAGCACTTCCGCCGCATTGGCGCTGTGACGATAATTTCCACGCACCACACATCGCTCAAAGTTTATGCGGCGAATACAACGGGCGTGCTGAATGCGGCAGTGGGCTTCAATGAGAAGACGCTGCAGCCTACCTATGAGCTGCAAGTGGGTGTCCCGGGAGCGTCAGCCGGAATCAACATTGCCCAGCGGCTAGGTCTGAACGCGCAGATTATTGACGCAGCGCGAGCCAAGCTGGGTACACAGACTCAGGATGTCGCTCGCTTCCTGGACAAACTCCACATTGAGCTGCGGCAACTGGAAAATGATCGTAAAGCGGCGCAGCAGCGGGAAGAAGAGATGAGCCGCGAGTTGAAGCGTTTGGAGGCGGAAGGCGCGCAGGAGCAGCGGCAGAAAACGCGGGAGTTTGAGCGCAAGCTGGATTCGCTGATCCGCGATTTTGAGTACCAGGTGCGCGAGGCGGTGAATGCGGTGCAGGACCGGGCGGCGCAGCAGAAGCTTTCCAAGCAGGCTGAACAACGGATCGCCAAACTGAGGCGCGAGTTCAAGGAGCAATTCGATGCTGGTGTGGTGGCGCACAAGACAGGCGCCGACCGGAACGATCCACATGCGCGTCCGCATGAGGTGAAACACGTTTCTGAAGGCGATACGGTGAAACTCAAGTCCATGGGGCGAACGGCAGTGGTGAAGCGCAAGATCGATGACCACACTTTCGAAGTCGAAATGGGAGCGATGAAGATGAAGATTCCGCGCGACGATGTTGCCGAGGTTTTTCCTCGCAGCGGAACCAATCCTGTAGCAGCGGCGCGAGCCAAGGGTATTTCCGTTTCGCTCAAGAGTGATGATTTGAACACACCGACGGAGATTAACGTGATTGGGCAGACGGTGGACCAGGCGACGAGCGAGGTTGAGAAATTCCTTGATCGCGCGTTCCTGGCCGGGATGCCGCGCATACGCATTGTGCACGGTAGCGGCATGGGAATTCTGCGCAAAGCGCTGCGGCAGTATCTGCAGCGGCATCCGCATGTGGCAACAGTGAGCGAGCCGCCACAGAATGAAGGTGGCGGAGGCGCGACAGTGGTGGAGCTTCGTACCTAGAGAATTTTTCACTACGGACGCTTCATGATCGATAGCGATCTCAAACGAGCATAAAAATTGGGTTTATTGTCGCTTCGCCTGCGGCTCCGCTCCGGCCTACGGCAGTAAGGATGTGACTTCTCGTCCACGGATACCCAGCCCTTATTCCTCATCCTGCTTCGGAGAACTCGGAAACGGAGCTGGGCTACACTTATGCCGCACCTGACGGCGCTGGACTCTAGCCAAGGATGGCGCTTCGTAGCCTCCGGTGGCATTTTCGAAAAGTCACGGAAACACGGAGGGATCTGTTTTCGAAATTAGGGCCGTGCGGACTACGGATTCGTCCCAATCACCGTCAAGAAGATAGCGATCCCTTACCCGCAAACCAACGGGTTCGGAATTTCAGAAAGAGCTATGCTCGGGATTAATCGCATTTACTTTAGCTGTGGGATTGCATTCAGGTCGGCTTCATCCGGACGCTTAAATTTCAAATGCTGTTGCAGCCAGCGAACGCGGTCCAGGCGCGCAGCGGCGTTGAGTGCGTGCGAAGCATCATAAACTTCCATCTTCTTGTCTTTGGCACTGAAGGCGTTCAGCCACTTCTGCGCCTGTTCGCGGGAGACATGGTCGCTGGTTGCGAACTGAAGGAAGATGCTTTGGCCGTCAGTGTGCCCGACGAAATTGGCGGGATCGTCCCAGGCATAATCTTCCAGGTATTGCTCAACTTTATCTTTGCCTACCTGCTGCTTCCAGTTGAAGAGATCGCCGCTGGTTGCGCTGCGAACCTCTTCTTCATCGTTGTAAGAGCCGGCCATGAGAACGAAGCAGCAAATGCGCTTCTCCACGCCAGCCAGAATTGCTCCAGCGTGCGCGTGAAAGCTATGACCAACATAAGCAATCCGGTGCCGATCCACCTGCTGGCGGCTGATGAGCAGATCAAGTCCCCGGCGCAAATCTACAATTTCCTGGCGTTCATCTTCACTGGCTTGCTCCACCCAGCCCAGCGGATCGTCTTTGAGAGATTTGGCTGTGTACTCCTGGCGAACCATGGGAGCGTCAATCAGCAGAGAGACTACGCCGGCACGAGCGAGCACCAGCGCTTCTTCCAGAAACTCCTCACGATTGCGCAGCGGAGAGCCATCCATCATCCAATGGCCCCAAATGATGGCGGGATAAGGACCGTTGCCCGAGGGCAAGACGAGATACGCGGGCACGTGATCATTCTCTCCGGTGCCCTCATATTGCAAATCGATCAGGAGCGCCTTGCCGCGTTTTTCCACGTTGAACTCAGTAAAATCAAGTCCCAGACGGGAGGGATAATCAAAATGCGCAACGAGGCCGCAAAAATTCGAATTATCTGAATCACATGCCTGTGAATCATCTTTCTGTGCATGGTTCTTTTTGGCATCTTTCGATGAGTCCTTTTTGTGGGACTGTGCGGCCAGACCTGACGCCAACAATGAGAGAACAATCAGGAGTAAAACGGGAGGGAAAACGGATTGTGATTTATAACTGCTCACGTATCCAATTTACCCGTATTGCGGGGTAGAAGTCTTGCTGTGCGTCAACATCATTGATTCGTTCGGCAACCGGACCAGGTTTAATGAGCTGGTGAAGCAGTCCTGAAATCTTTGGGCAGCCTCTATTTATGCGCTTGTTCCGGAATTGGGAGCAGTGTGCTAACCTCTCCCCGCATGAGCACACCGGAACAAGGCGCTTTGCACGCGGACGGTACGGGCACGGGCTCGGCGGCGCCTGCAAATCGCTATACGCTGCGCGACCCTGAAACGTTCTTCCACGCGCAAAAGCGCAACCGCCGGGCCACGTGGCGCATGTCTGCCCTGACGGCCTTTGCTGCTTTTGTCATGGGCATTCCGCTTACGCTGGTGCTCACGCCGCTGCTTTACGCTCTCACGCTTTTTGCTGCGGAAGTCTTCAACCGCTTTATCTCGCCGCTTCCCCCTGAGTTCTGGCAGGCAGCCAATGACCTGGCAAAATTTGGGGCAAGAATTGCCGACTTTGTTTT
>DASUBD010000569.1:0-6992 GCA_035763445.1 Candidatus Angelobacter sp. | reverse complement strand
CTCGGTAAAGTGAAGGTCGGTTCTCTGGCGCAGGCGCTGAATTCTGATCCAGGCGGCGTACAAAAGCACCTGGGGAATTACCTGAACTTCCGTCGTGATGCCTTCGCTGCGCTGAACACTGCGTTCATTGAGGATGGCGCTTACGTTCACATCCCACGCGGCACCGTGGTTGAGCAGCCAATCTATTGCCTCTACGTTTCGGTCCCAGCAGAGAAGCCTTTTGTTGAGCATCCGCGCAATCTGGTCGTGGTGGAAGAGAACTGCCAGGCGAGCATTGTTGAGGACTACGTATCACTCGAGAACAGCGGCGCAGCGGTGTCATTTTCCAACACCGTGACTGAGCTGGTGGCGGAGCAAAACGCAGTGGTTTCTCACTACATGGTTGTTCGTCCCGCGCAGAATGCTTACAACGTCTCCACGCTGCGGATTCAGCAGGAGCGCGCAAGCAATGTAGCCACGCACTCCGTGCTGCTTAGCGGCGCGCTGGTGCGCAACAACGTCCATCCTGTGCTTGCCGGCGAAGGCGCTGAGTGCCTGATCAATGGGCTTTTTATGGCGAACGGCCACCAACACATGGATAACTACATGCTGGTCGAGCACGCCAGCCCGCACTGCAACAGCCGGCAGTTTTACAACGGCGTGCTGAACGGACAGGCGCACGGCGTTTTCCATGGCCGTATCATCGTTCACAAAGACGCTCAGAAGACTGATGCCAAGCAGACCAACCGCAACCTGTTGCTCTCTGACGACGCGCAGATTGACACCAAACCGCAGCTTGAAATCTATGCTGACGACGTGAAGTGCACCCACGGCGCGACGATCGGCCAGGTGGAAGAGAACGCCCTTTTTTACCTGCGCTCGCGCGGACTCGACGAAGCCTCAGCCAAGCACCTGTTGCTGCTTGCGTTCGCCAATGAATGCCTGGACCGCATGAGTTCTGACCAGGTGCGTAGCCATGTGGAACGCCTGGTCACCGAGTGGCTTCCTGAGACCGCCCGATATGCCGGCGACCGGCCCGCTGATGTTGAAAGAACCTGGGAGGAAGTGGGATGAGTACCGTAGCCAAAACGCCTCGCGAGATCCAATCTGCGTCAAGCAGCTATGACGTGCAAAAGATCCGGCAGGATTTTCCCATTCTCCACCAGAAAGTGCATGGCAAGCCGCTGGTATATCTCGATAATGCGGCAACTACGCAGAAGCCGCTGGCTGTAATCGAGGCGCTTGAAAACTACTACCGGCAAGACAACTCGAACATCCATCGCGGCGTTCACGCTCTTTCCGAACGCGCCACGGAAGGCTACGAAAAGGTTCGAGTGGCTGCGCAAAAGTTCATCAACGCGGCTGATTCCAGGGAAATCATTTTTCTTCGCGGCACCACTGAGGCCGTCAACATGGTGGCGCAGACGTACGGCCGCAAGAATGTGAACGCGGGCGACGAAGTCCTGATTACCGCCATGGAGCATCACTCCAACATTGTTCCGTGGCAGATGTTGTGCGAAGAAAAGCACGCCAGGCTTCGAGTTGCTCCAATCAACGAACGCGGCGAACTGCTACTGGATGAATTTGAGAAACTCCTGAACCGCAAGACGAAGATGGTTGCCGTGGGCCATCTTTCCAACGCCCTGGGAACCATCAATCCCATCAAGCAGATCGTGAAAATGGCTCATGCGTTGAATGTGCCTGTTCTGGTGGATGGGGCGCAGGCCGCGCCGCGCATGCAGGTTGACGTTCAGGACCTCGACTGCGATTTCTACGCCGTTTCCGGGCACAAAATGTATGCGCCGACGGGGATTGGTTTCCTGTACGGCAAAGCCCAGCTTTTGGAGGCTATGCCGCCATGGCAGGGTGGCGGGGACATGATTGCGTCTGTCACCTTTGACAAGACAATCTACAACCGCCTGCCTTACAAGTTTGAGGCAGGCACACCAAACATTGCGGATACCATCGGCTTGGGGGCAGCGCTCCAGTACCTGAGCGGCCTCGGGCTTGGGCAGATTGAAGAACACGAAGCTGACGTGCTGGCCTACGCCACTCGCGAGGTGCAGAAGATTCCTGGCGTAAGTGTTATTGGCACAGCAAGGGAGAAAGCCGGAGTACTCTCTCTGGTGATGGAAGATATTCACCCGCACGATATTGGGACCATCCTTGACAGCGAAGGAATCGCTGTAAGAACAGGCCATCACTGTGCTCAGCCGGTGATGCAGAGATTTAATATTCCCGCCACGGTACGCGCTTCCTTTGGTCTTTACAATACGCGCGAAGAAGTTGACGCGCTGGTGCGCGGCATCCAGAAAGTCCGGGAGGTGATGGGCTGATGGCTGATGTCCGCGAGTTGCGGGACCTTTACCAGGAAGTGATCCTGGAACATAGCAAAAAGCCGCGCAACTACGGCCTGCTTCCATCCGCCAATCACAAAGCGGAGGGATATAATCCGCTTTGCGGCGATCACTATACCGTTTTTGTCAACGTGGAAAACGGCGCCATTGCAGAAATTGCTTTTCAGGGCGCAGGCTGCGCCATCTCCAAGGCGTCAGCCTCCATGATGACCCAGAGTTTGAAAGGCAAAACCGCGGGGGAAGCAGAAGCGCTGTTTACGCGTTTTCATGATCTCGTGACCGGCCACAGCAGCGATACGGACGCCCTGGGGAAGCTCGCCGTGTTCGCGGGAGTATCGGAATTTCCTTTGCGGGTAAAATGCGCCACCCTGGCATGGCATGCCATGCGGGCCGCGTTACGCGGGGAAAATGAGGCAGTTTCAACGGAGTAGGTTTGCAGCCCTTTTTGGAGGAAAATTGAAGTCGGGCGAATCGACAATCACCACACGTGATGTTCTGGCTACCCAGATTCCCAGCGGTATTACTCATTCCGTGCCCGCAGGCACGAGGGTGAGGCTTACTCAATCTCTGGGGGGCAGCTACACCGTGATGACAGACCAGGGTTATATGGTACGCTTTGACGCCCGGGACGCAGACGCGCTCGGCATCAGTCCCGAAGAAGCCAAGGCAGAGGCTCCGACCGAATTCAGTGACAGGCTGGTGTGGGACCGCCTGCGCACAGTTTACGACCCGGAAATTCCCGTCAATGTAGTTGACCTGGGCTTGATTTATGACTGCCAGATTACGCCTGTAGATGACGCCCACCAGATAGATATCAAGATGACCATGACCGCTCCCGGCTGCGGCATGGCTGATGTGCTTAAGGCAGACATTCAGCGGCAACTTGCCGCGCTTCCAACCGTGAAGCAGGTCAACGTTGAAGTGGTATTTGAGCCGCCGTGGCATCCGGGACGGATGTCAGAAGGTGCGCGGCTCCAACTGGGGCTTGACCTGGACAGCTCTCCATTTCAGATGTACGGAAGATACTAAAATCGCCTTCGGCCTCTACGCTTTTCGATTAGTTTATTAAGGTTTCTGAGAATCCAGCGCTCCAATAGGCACTAAGCCGCGTTCTAAGCCGAAGATATCCCTTTATTCTTCAGCATCTTACGTCGACACAATTCTGTTTTCGCAGCTTACAAATGAAACTTTTTGTAAGCCATCGCGATCAGTGTTATAGTCACGCCCGACTCAAGGGCCCCATGCTCGACAAGCTCCGCAAACTCGTGCTGTTCCTCATAGCGGCTATGGTCGTGCTCTCGCCGTTCATGCAGCTGGACAGCTGGGATAACTTCCCTCGTTCTACAGATGACATCGAGTTGCAGATCATTTTCGGCTTGTGCCTGATCGGAATGTTTCTGGTTTTCGTCGGCGTGGCAAAATTGCTGCCGGACATGATTCATTCCGCGTTTGTTGGTCCGGTAGTGCTGCTTCAGCTGGTTGAATTTCAAGCAGTGGGCGTCGGCTCCGTTTCCTCTCTGCTGTCCCCGCCTCTCAGGATCTGATTTCTTCCTCCATTCCCGAAGTGTGTCTATTTCCAGGAAATTCTCGCTACATAAGCGCATGTTGACTGGAAACGAACCAAGGGCTTTGCTCAGGCATTGATCATTGCCGCGGGCACTTCAGCATTCAAAACAAAAAGGAATGGAAAGATGAAGTCCACCGAGTTCTGCGAACCCGAGTTGGCTGGCGCTCTATTACCGGCCATTGAACAACCCCCTGCCTCCTGTGAGCCGTGCTGTGCGCGGTGCGGCGAGGGCATCAATAGTGAGGACGCTCGCCTGGTTGCGGCCTGTCTTCAGGGAGATCAGCATGCATGGGAGGCGCTGATCGACAAATACAAGAAGCTGATCTATTCCATCCCTTTCAGGTATGGAGCCAGCGCTGAGGATGCCGCAGACGTGTTTCAGTCAGTCTGCATTGAAGTTCTCAACAGCCTGGGAAATTTGAAGAACACTGATTCATTGCGCTCCTGGCTCATCACCGTAACCGTTCGCCAGTCATATCGCTGGAAGAAAAGACAGTCCAATCATCTTGAGCTGGATGCCATGGAGCCCGAAGTGGCAGAGGAGCTCGCTGCTGTTCCTGAAACCGTACTGCAGATTCAACAGGAACAGATTGTGCGTGAAGTGGTGGAAAAACTTCCTCCGCGCTGCGCCGAGATTGTCCGGCTTCTGTTCTTTGAGCAGCCGCCGCTGCCGTATGCCGAAGTGGCGCGCCGCCTGGGACTGGCTACGGGATCCATTGGCTTCATACGCGGTCGCTGTCTGGAACGGTTGCGGAAGATTCTGGTTGAATCCGGATTTGACGGTCCGGGAATCGCCGCAAGGGCGCAGGAGAGGCCGCGCCGGGTTTCCTGAGTTCCCCCATTGGCAGCGCTGGGGCTTGCGGGCCAGCGCTGCCAATCTAAAGCAAATGGCAGTGCGAAGCCTAAGTTCAGTTTGGTGGAAATGCCGAGACGCTTAGAGACGGCCCCCGTCTCTAAGCTGGACTTCAAACTCTGTTGTACGCTTTGGCGTGTGAAGCCAGGTCCATGCGATAGCACTCGAGGGGATCGAGGCGGCCAAGCGCCCAGTGCAGCGAGTTCACCTGGGAAAGCTTGCTTGCGATGGTAGAAATGCGGCTGCGCATGTCTTCAACACGCAGGGGCTTGGTGAGATAGTCATTGGCTCCGGCCAGGTATGCGGCACGGACGTTCTCTCGTGAGCTGGTTTCAGTGAGAACGATGATGTAGGGTTCCTGCTTCAGGTCTGCCTGCCGAATCCAGTGGCACATTTCCAGCGCATTCAAGCCGCTGATTTCCCAGTTCAAAATGCAGACGTCAACGTTTCCCGCCTGCAGGGCTGTGTAGGCCTCATTGGCGCTGTGCACGGTGACCACATCGCAGCCCCAATAGGATAGCGATGACTTCAACAGGTTGCGGGAGAGAGACTCCTCATCCGCAATGATGACTCTGAGTTTTTTCATAATACGCCTGCTTCAGCAAGCAAGTTTAAAATCTGGCCGCGTTGCTGTGGCCACAACTCTCTGCGATTCGGGTCCCACTTCTTGAATGCAATACAGGTCATCAGGCCTGGGCCAGGCGACGCCAGTGTGAGCGTTCTTAAGGTATACGGCAAGCGCGGTCTGCAAAGAGTTCAGATCACGCGGACTCAGGGAAGCTTTCAAATATTGAATGTCTTCTTCAATTCCTGCCGCAGCCTCAAGCCACTTCTGATAGTCGTCCATAGTGCCTCTCCCGGGGGGGAATGAATTATTTACAACAGCTTGCAATAATTACACGAGAGCAGATTGGCCCTTGAACCGTACTTTCAATCCGGTCCCTGGGTTCAAACTGTCTTGCTTGCATACATCTACAGCTGAACCACAATCGCAAATCTGTTAATGCGTGTACTGCTGTAATAGAGTAAGAAAGGTCTTACGAAATATAGATGGAGCAACCAGATCACCATGAAAGCCCTTGTTACTTTGGTTATGGCGGCGTGGCAGATTCTTAACAGCCACGGAGGTACTAGAACTTCAGTAACCTTCTGATGTGGTTGTGCTCAATAGTTTGGGTCTATTGCGCGACGAAATCGATGTAGCCGCGGTGCGGATCTGTGCTGATTAACTTTACACGGAGCTTATCACCCACATCCACATTCTGCGGGTGGACCAGCAGTCCTTCCACATGCGGATTGATCACACGCACAAATGTGCCATGGCTGGTAACGCCTGTGACAATGGCATTAAAGATCTGGCCGATTCTGCCGCTCATGTTCACAGCGGCAATGCGCTTGGTCATGGCGCGCTCCACCTTGCGGGCAGCATCTTCCTTCGCGGTGCAATTGGCGGCGATAGCACTCAAGGCATCGTCAGAATATGGACTCGAGTTCTGCCGTAATACCGCTTTGATCAGGCGTTGCGTCACCACGTCAGCAAAGCGACGGTTGGGGGCAGTGGAATGGGTGTAGTTTTCTACAGCCAGGCCAAAGTGTCCTTGCGCCGGCTCACCGGGACGCTCCAAAACGTATTCGCCCGGACCCATCAGCTTGATCACCGCGAGCGATAGATCAGCAAAATGGTCCGGATCGGCTGTCTTCTGGCGCGCCAGGAAATCGTTCAGGGATTTGGAATCGGGCTGTGCCGGCAATTGACCTCCGTGCTGCGCGGCCAGGGCCACAATGCGGTCCCATCGTTCCGGGGTTTTAACGACGCGGCGAATGGAAGAGACTTTTTTCTCGCCCAGCATCTGTGCGACCACGCTGTTGGCCGCGATCATAAAGTCTTCAATCAACTCAGTGGCGCGATTTTTCTCCTGCTTCACCAGGTCAATGATTTGATCGTTAAGAATCACGGGATGCGTCTCAATGGTTTCGATTTCGAGCGCGCCGTGGCGATGCCGGCTGCCCTTCAGCGCCTGAGCAGCTTCATCCTGGAGTTTGAGTTGCGCCTGGAGTTCCTTTGACGCAGATACCTTGTCCGGAGCAACCGCTCCTTCCAGCCACGCGCCCACCGCGTTATAAGCGAGTTGGGCTTTATTGCGGACTAGCCCGCAGTAGATCTGGTGATTGCTACATTCGCCCTGATTATTGACCGTGTACTCAATCACGACGCTGAGGCAGTCATTGCCTTCCA
>DASUBD010000568.1:0-4830 GCA_035763445.1 Candidatus Angelobacter sp. | reverse complement strand
TCTCGCTGCCTCACTCTGGGTTTCATTGACCAGAGAATGCTTCTCAACAACATTCTCACCGTGGAAGAAAGCCTGAAACCGCTGGAGAATGAATTCCTCAAGCGCGGCATCGGGGCGGTCACCTTTGATGCAGGCATTACCCTGACTGCTTTTCGCGAAGCCATCGCGTGCATCGGAGCCAACCTCAGGGTCATTGAGGAGCACGGAGGTCTGCTTCCATTTCTTGAGCAGCGAAAGCTTGAGTTTGTTCGCATTTTCCCGGCGTCCAAAACGGAAAAGCGAAATGAAGAAGGGGACACCATTCTTGAAATGGGTTCCGAAGAATATCTGATTTCAAAAGCCTTCACCGAAATTAATGGAGGCTTTTCTCAGGGCATAGACGCAGTGCTGAGCCACATGGAGGCCGCAGCGAATAGCGGAGGCGGCGGCAACGGCTCAGGCTTTGGCGCCGGCACTGGATTTGGCGGAACAGGGAACGGGATCGGCTCGGGGAGTGGCGCATCTGGTAGTACCATCGCGGGAGCCGGTTACGGACCGGCAACGGCAATCGGCGGGCTTGGCCGGGGCTTTGGCTTGCAGGTGAGTGATCTGCAGCGCATGGCGGAACAGAAGTTTGAAGCATTTCTAAAGAACCCTGAGCAAGACCCGCAGACAGCGTATGTTGAACTCGCCAAAATGCTGCAAACCGTGCGTCCTGACGTTGTATTGAACAATCTGGTCAATGACGGTAAGGATGGCAACGGGGCCGGCAATCAGGAATTGACAGCGGAGGTATTTGAAGATTCGGCGCTGCGGTGGGCCATGAAGAAGCTGGCGGCGGTGCCCGCCGGCAATGACGCAGTGATCGTAGAAGAGCAGATTTTTCGCGTGCTCATGCGCAGCCTGCACGCAACCCACGCTGCCACCCGCTTGGCGAAAAAGCTCGCTGAAATGGCCAAAGACTACGCCCTGCCGCCCCAGGTACTGGCGCGGATTGAGGCAGAAGTCCGATGGCTTACGCTTACTCCTCACCAAAAACTTTGCGAGCTGCTTGCTGTCACGCATTTCAGCTCATCTGAATTCCGGCGCTGTCTGGAACTGATCAAGGAATTCATCCGCCAGGGCGAACCGGAACAAGCCATGGCTCTGGGCCTGCAGTACTTCTCAATCTTTGATAATCCTCTTGAACTGGAGTTGAACGAGGTGGCGCGCGTGCCCGAACTTCTGCGCGCCCTCGCTGGAACGCAGGGCGAATTCTGGCCGGCAGTAACGGACTGGCTCACGGGAGCGCTTGCCAGCCGCAAAGTGAATCCCATGCTGCATTTCCAGATCGTCAACGGCCTGGCCACCCTGTCCAGAATTGCGGCCACTTATGAGCAGTTTGATCTTGTCCAGAAGATTGGCCTGGCTCTGGATGCCAGCACGGCAACCGATCCGGCGGCCCATCAGAAATGCTGCTCCACCGCCGTCATCTCATTGCTGCCTCCTTCAGCCGTGGATCGCATTACCGAAATGTTCTTTGAAAGAAAGAATGACTCAGGCTGGATGAAGCTGGCTGCCAACGTCCTGCGTTGGGCCGGTCCTGACGCGATTGAAAGAATCTTTATTGCTCTTGACAATGAAGTGGTCGCTGGTAACCGTCTGGCATCGATTCGTTTGCTGGCGCGCCTCGGTCCTTCTGCTCTGGCGCCTGCGAGAAAAAGATTGCAGCGCACGGAGTGGTATGTCGTGCGCAACGCCTGCAAAATCATTGGCGAGTTGAAGGACCCGGAACTCCTGCAGCACATTCAACCGGTGTTCGGAAGCAAAGATGAGCGTGTGCAGAAAGCAGCTCTGCAGGCGATCATTGATTCCCATCTGCCGGGCGCCGCATCCACCCTGGCCGTGGTTCTTCCGCAGCTTTCTCCCGTTCTGCTGGAAGAAGCTCTTTACGAACTCATGTTCCTTGCGGACCCTGATAGCCTGCCCGCGCTGGAACGCTGCTTTGCTTCGGTGTTGCCTGCTGCGCTGCTATGGCGTCTGGTAAGCGTGGTGGCTGCTATTCAAACAACAGAAGCTGACAATCTGCTGGCTGCAATCATGAATAATCCCGCTCTACCGCAGAATGTCTGCGCCGCGGCGAAGCGCGCCATGGAAAAGCGCCCGTTTGCGCGTACTCCGAAGGCCGCGAAAAGAGAGCCGGGCGATCCAGGAGTGGTGACCCAGGAATTGGGCTACGCCGGCGCATAGAACTTCCAAGCTTACCAGCAGCACGCCATTTGCCTTTAAAGGCCACGCAATGCGGGAGCCACGGGTTGCCGTGCCGCCCGTATCGCGGGAAAGATTCCGCCCAGCACTCCCATTAACAGAGCAAAGATGATGCCCCCCAACAGCAGAGGTGGCGTGATCTTGAAGGCAAACGCCAGGTGAGAAAACGTCTGCCAGTTCATGGCGCCGGTGGTGAGTCCGTTGAGCGGAAGCACCGCGATACAGCCGAGTGCGCCTCCGATAAATGAGATTACCAGCGCCTCAATAGTGAAAGAAAAGACGACGCTGCCCGCGCCAAAACCAAGGGCGCGCAGTGTGGCAATTTCCCGGGAGCGTTCGGCCACCGCCGAGTACATCGTATTCAGCGCGCCAAAGATCGCGCCGATTCCCATAATGGCCGCGACGATGCCTCCAAGCGTCGTGATCAGGGTAGTCAGCGTGCGCGACTGCTTTTCGTAGTACTCCACCTCGCGGCTCACATCCACGGTAAGTTGCGGATTTGAAACCAGCGCATCTTTGAATTCGGTCAGAGCATCAGCGGAAGTCAGGTGAACCGTGACCGATTGAAAAATGTTTTCCGGCCGGTGATAAATCTGATTGAGCACACGCGCATCACACCAGACTTCTGAGTCAAAAGCTGACCCTCCGGCATCGAAGACGCCCACCACAGTCCACGTGCCTCCGCCAAATTTCACGCGGCTTCCCATTGTCAGCCCGGAGTATGTGTTCACGGCGTTGTGTCCCACAATGAGCTCCGCCACGCCTGGCTGGAAGAACCGCCCCTGTACCATCTTGACCTGGCGGCGAACCTCAAGGCTCTTTTCTGAAACACCGCGAATTTGCACGTTGGCGTCGGTACCTGTCGACCGCAGGGGAAAAGGCGCGATGACCACAGTCTCTGCCGTCAGCAGGGGACCATTTGCCCCCCGCGCCACTCCCGGCGCGTCTTCAAGGATTTTGATCTGGTCAAGGGAGACGCTGCTGTCCATCTCTGAAGTTGATCCCGCCCTGCGTACCATGGCGTTGTCCGGGGATCCTGAGGAAATGAGCGTAGCCCTGAAGCCCCGCGCAAGAGAAAGCATGGCCACAAACACTCCCACCGTGCCGGCAATTCCCAGAACCGCTACTACTGCAGACGTCCAGCGCTGTCGTACGCTGCGCAAATTGTAAACAACTGGAATTGCCATCTCATACCCTCCGCAATGCGTTCACAACCCTCAGCCGCATCGCTCCCACGGCCGGCAGGATCCCGCTGGCGATCCCCACCATCAAGGCGGCGCCCAATCCGGTCAGCATGGCTTTTGTTGGCAAGTAAAACACCGGCAGCATGCCATGGGTAGGGTCTCCCAGCAGCGTTAAGCCCTTGGCGAACAATAGCCCCAGGCCACCGCCGATAAGAGCTATGACAAGCGACTCCAGAAGCACCAGCGCCAGAACGAATTTGTCCGAGTAGCCAATCGCCTTTAGAACCGCCAACTCGCTTGTTCGCTCGCGTACAGCAATCGCCATGGTGTTTCCGGTGACCAGCAACAGCGTGAAGAAGACAACCGCCCCTATGGTGAGGATCAGGAATTCGATGTTTCCAAACTGCTTCACCCAGCCAGCGGCGAAGGCCTTTTCCGTATCTGTATGGGTTTCATAGGGCGAGTTCGCGAATTCCGCATCAATGGCCTTGGCCACTCGCAGAGAATCATCTGGATTGTCGATTCTCACCGTGTACCAGCCTACGTTCCCTTTGTACCGTTCCGGGACTTTTTCCTCGAAAAGGTCCCACTGAAACCAGAACTGGCTTTCGTCGTCTGCCTGCCTTGTTCCGTGGTAGATGCCATCAAGATTGAATTCCCACACACCAGGAAGGAATGTGCCCTTGATGGGGATGCGATCACCCACTTTCCAGCCAAACCGCTTTGCCGTAGCGGCCCCGGCGATTGCTCCCTGACGGTCTTTGAGAAAATTGTTCCACTCTTCATCGGACAATTTGAATTCCGGATACATCTGCCGCCAGGTGTTTACGTCAATGGCAAACTGAGGGAAGAAATTCCTCTCGTCCTGGTAGACTCCGCCAAACCAGTTGGCATGAGTGACCGCTTTCACACCCTGGATGCGGCTCATCTTGTCCATATACGAGAGTGGCAGAGGTTGAATGATGGAAACGCGATTGATAACTACCAGGCGATCGGCGCCTGCAATCTCCACACCTCCGCTGAATGCTGTTTTGACAACAGCAAGGAAGCCAAAGAGCATCAGCGCAACCGCGAACGAGCCGATCGTGAGCGTCAGGCGCAGCTTCTTGCGAAAAAGGTTGGCAAACATCAGCCCACTGAACTTCATCGCGCACCTCCAGAGAAGGCCCCCTCTAACTTTCCAGCCTCTACAAGGACCCCCTTGTCGAGATGCAAGGTCACATCCGCCCGCTTTGCCACCACGGGATCGTGCGTCACCATCAGCACGGTCTTCTTGTATTGCTTTACCAGCGTGAGCAGCAACTCCATGATTTCGTCGGCGCTCTTGCGGTCCAGGTCGCCGGTGGGCTCGTCGCAAAGCAGGAACGTTGGATCCGATACGATTGCGCGTGCAATGGTCACTCGTTGTTCCTGTCCCCCC
>DASUBD010000567.1:0-12467 GCA_035763445.1 Candidatus Angelobacter sp. | reverse complement strand
CTGAAAACTGACGTCATGGATCCAGTGCTCCACGCCCATTGATTTCTTGACCACGTCCTCATTCATGCGCCGGGCAGCATCTGCCACCATCTGCTTCTCGGTGGGCGAGATGGGTCTTGCCTTGGCGGCGAAACCTTCGATTGCGGGATCGTTGCCGTCTTCAGAGACGAGCGTGTTCAACGCTTTCACCAGGTGCCATGCGGGCGAGTCCACGCGCGCTTTATTGCTGGAGTGGATGTCGGCTTTTGGACCGCGGCCCCATTTTTCGCCGCTGGACACCAGCTCCAGTTCTACAACGCCTTTGGCCCCCAGCGTGGTAGTGACCTGGCCATCGGGTGATTGGGAGGCGGAGGGCATAAAGATTCCCACCGTGCGCTTGAGCGCCGCTAGCACTTCAGGCCGGTGGACGATCTGGGCGAAGTGAGGAGAGCCAATTTCTTCCTCGCCCTCAGCAACGAAAACAAAGTTCACGGGAAGTTTACGTCCAGCGCCACGGATGGCATGCAGCGCAGCCAGGAACGTGGCTTCCGGACCTTTCTGGTTTACGGCTCCGCGTCCTACGACCACTTTCCCGAAACCGGGTTTGTCGACCAGGGCGGCGTCAAAGGGAGGAGAAGACCATTCTTTTGGATCCACCTGCTTCACGTCATACATGAAATACAGCCCGAGAGTTTTTGGCGCGCCCGCGTCAAGTATGGCAAAGATGCCGGGATGACCCTCTGTGGGCACTTTGCTCACCTGCTGGAAACCTGCTTCACGTAGCATCTGAATGGTGAGCTCACAGCCTTCATTGATACCGCGGTTTTCGGCCGCAATGGAAGGCTGCTTGATCCAGGTCTGCAGGCGCTTCAGGCTCTCTTCATGGCGTTTCGCAATCTCATTTCGAACCGGCCCAAGCTCGTTCTGCCAGGCAGAAGCCCATTTTGGCATGGCGAAAACGGTGGCGGTTGCGGCCGCTCCGGCCATGAAGTCACGACGGTTGACCGGTGGAACAGGAGTTTGTGGCGATCTGCTGTTGTCTTTGCCCTGCTCTGGCATGACGGACCCTCCCTGGAACTTAAATCAGAACGGGCGGATTATACGGCATTCGCCGCCATTCTGAAGAAACAAGGTTTTACATCATCGGGAGGAACATCAGAAGGCAAATAAGATCTGCCATGGCGAGCGTGAGCGCAAAAAAATCCGCTCAGACCGTTTCTGGTCTGAGCGGAAATATGTTGGAAATCGACGCTTACTGTGGAGTGATACCTGCCCCGTTGGGAAGTCCACTATCGCTGTTGAAGTTGTTGCCAAACGAGCGCGTCGTGCCGGCTGAACCATTCGCAATTCCAATGCTATTTCCGTGGATGGAAACCCGGTTAAGGCGGATGGTAGAGGCTCCTGCCGCGCCCCCAGCCTGTATGCCCACATTGTTGTTGGCGGCTGTTGAGTCGGCGATATTCATGTCGGCAGTGCCGCTGCCCGCTGCGGCGAGGAACCCAACCGAAGCGTTTCCGTATGCAGCGCTGTTTGTGATTGAAACCTTGCTGTTACTTCCCGCGGTTACTCCGTTGTTGTTCAGTTCGAAGCGCGAGTTATTGATGGATACCGTGGTGAGGGCAGTGGACTGCACAGAGACACCGACTCCACCATTGTTATTGATGACGGTGTCAGTAACAAAAACCTTTCCTCCGGCAGTGGCAATATCGATGCCGTTGGTGGTGAAGCCGAAGATGTCGCAGTTTTCAACGCTCAGTGCCTTACCGGCAAGAAAGCGAATTCCGTTGATGCCGGTTCCGATGCCGTTAATCCGAAGGTTGCGCAGGATGACCGTATCACTGGGGCCAGCCTGCACAACAATTCCGTTGGTCCCGCTGACCAGGACGGAAGCCACCTGGCCGCCGATGTACAGGGTTGCTACCGTCTCAGAAGAGATGGACCAGCAGGTCTTTATGGAAAAGCTGGTAGCGCAGCTTTCCAGCGCATTCGCGATTTTGGCGGTTCTGCTGGCGTGCGCTGGTATTTATGGTCTGCTTTCTTACGAGGTGACTCGCCGCACGCGCGAGATTGGGATTCGAATGGCCATTGGCGCGCAGCGGACCCATGTTATCGGAATGATCGTGAGGCAAGGGTTGATGCTGGCAATCCTTGGGGCGCTCATCGGTTCGGCCGCATCGCTTGGCGCATCACGGCTGCTGCAAAGTCTGCTTTATGGCGTGCGTGCGGGTGATCCGCTGACCTTGATGTTCGTCGCGTTGCTTGTGCTGTTGGTCGGGTTGCTGGCCTGCTTCCTGCCTGCGAGACGGGCAACAAACGTGGATCCGCTGGTGGCATTGAGGTACGAGTAGCCATGAAGATGCTAAATCGACTGAGGGCAATGCTGGGCCACAGGCGTTCGGATTCTGACCTGCAGAACGAACTCGCGTTTCATCTTGAGCATGAAATAAAGAAAAACATCACGTCGGGGATGCCCCCTGAAGAAGCGCGACGCCAGGCGCTGATTGCGTTTGGCGGGGTGCCGCAGACCCGAGAACGACTGCGGGAGACGCACTGGCGACATACTCTCGACACAATTACCCAGGACCTGAAGTATGGCTTCCGCATGCTCAGGAAATCTCCTGTATTCACCACGGTTGCCCTATTGACTGTTGCGTTGGGGGTTAGCGCCAACACGGCAATCTTCAGTGCGGTGGTTTCTGTGCTTTACCCGGACTGGGGAGTGAAGAAGCCAGAGCAAGTGGTCAGCGTGCGCGAGGCCACGACGACCAACACGGGATACATGGTTTCGGTTCCCAACTTTGAAGATTACCGGCGGCAACAGAACACGTTCCAGGAGCTGTCGCTTTGGATCAACCAGAGTATCAATCTCACAGGCACGGAGAAGCCTGACAGGCTGGTGGGCGGATTTGTCTCTGCCAATTTTTTTGACATGCTGGGCGTACCTGCCCACATTGGACGCACATTTGTTAACGGAGAAGATCAGCCCGGTGCCGGGAACGTGGCAGTGCTTGGGTTTACAGCCTGGCAGACCCGCTTCGCGGGAGATACCAGGGTTATCGGGCGACAAATCATTCTCAACAATGAGAGTTACACGATTGTTGGCGTGCTGCCGCGCAAGATTGAAAGCATGTTTTCCATCGACGCTTACATTACCGCGCAGCACCATCCCGGTTACAAGCGCGACCGCCATGCAAAACCTCTGCTGATCATGGGCAGGTTGAAAGAGGGAATCAGCCGTGCCCAGGCGGCCGCCGATCTCAACGCCACTGCATCCCGCCTAGCCAGGGATTTTCCGGAGACGAATGCCGGCATCCACATTGAAGTGGAAGGCATGCGCGAGGAGCTGACCGGCGATCTTCGCAGTCCCTTGCTTGCTCTGATGGGTGCGGTTGCGCTGGTGCTGTTGATCGTATGTTCGAATCTTGCCAGCCTTCTTCTGGCTCGCGGTTTGGCGAGGCAAAGAGAAATTGCCGTGCGGGCGGCGCTGGGCGCCGCTCGTACGCGCCTGGCCCGGCAGTTTCTTTGCGAGTCAATGCTGATCGCTGCTGGCGGCGGGGCAGTAGGACTGGCGCTGGCCAATCCGCTACTTACACTGCTGCGCCGGCTAAGTCCGGTTCAACTTGATCTCTCGAGCTCTGCTGTGCTTGATCTGCGTGTCCTGGTTTTTGCAGCGGGGCTTTCCATCTTGACAGGGTTGCTGTTCGGCATGGCTCCCGCGGTTCAGTTTTCCAGAGTCGACCTGGCGCCGTCGCTCACTTCCGGCGCTCGCGCGGCTGGCACCGCACGAAGTCGGCTTCGCTCTGCTCTGGTGGTCAGCCAGCTCGCGATTTCTATTGTTTTGCTGGTGAATTCAAGCATGTTGATCAAGAGTCTTTACGCTCTGTTGAACTCGAGTCCCGGGTTCGCCACAGATCACTTGCTCACCATGGAATACCGGGTTCCGCGGAACAAGTATTCCACTCCGGAAAGCCAGGCCAGCTTCCATCGGCAAGTGCAGGAGCGTATTAAGCAGGTTCCGGGCGTGATCTCCTCCGCGTACGTTCAGGCGCTACCCTTCAGCGGAAACTGGGGAGAGATCTCATTTACTTTTCCTGGCGCTGCCAACCAGCCGCATCAGCCTGCATTCACGGCGATTACAAATCTCGTGAGTCCCACGTATTTCTCGACGGCACAAATTCCCGTCCTGCGCGGACGCATCTTTACGGAGCACGATGACCTTCACTCCAGCCCTGTGGTCATTGTCAGTAACACATTTGTGCGACAGATCCTGGCGGGACAAGACCCTCTGGGAAAGGAGCTGGAGTTCACCGATACCACGCAGGCAACTGACGGCGGAAATCCGCGACTGAGGCGGGCCACAATTGTTGGAGTGGTAGGCGATGTAAAGCAGCTGACACAAAGGGAAACCATCCGTCCCGAAATCTACTTTTCTTACACCCAGGTGCCGGGAATTTTCGGCACGTTGATGATCCGGACGGCAACGAATCCCATGAGCTTGAGCGAGGAAGTCAAGAAGGCGGTCTGGAGTATCGACAAAGACCAGCCTGTCTGGAAAATCCGCACGGTAGAATTTCTTCTTGACCGTGACATAGCACCAGCGCGTTTTGTGGTCGTGCTGATGTCGTTCTTCGGAGGAGTGGCGCTGCTTCTGAGTGCTCTGGGCACTTTTGGTATGCTCAACAACTCCGTGCAGCAGCGCATGCATGAGCTGGCCATCCGGATGGCGCTGGGCGCTCGCCCGGCCGATGTACGAAGCCAGGTGCTTGGAAAAGGTTTAAGACTTGCCTTTATCGGCGGCCTCGCCGGTCTACCTGCAGCAGCTGTCGCTACACGGTTGTTGAGCAGTCTCTTTTATGGTGTTGCCAGTATTGATGTAGTTTCATTTGTTCTCGCGTGGGCGGGCATGACACTGATTGCGGTCCTGGCCAGCTATGTTCCAGCGAGGCGCGCAACGCGTGTGGATCCGCTGGTGGCGTTGAGGTACGAGTAATAATCCGTTGCCGATATAGCCATCATTGAGGGTCGGCGAAAGTTGAGCAAAAGGCCCCGCTGCCATTGCCTTGGAGTTGCTGGAAATGTCACAATAAGAAGTTGCTTTAACCCGTCGGCCTCATTCTTTTGAGTCCGAACCGGGTTGGAAGTAATCAGAAATACCAGTAGGACTGCGGGCTTCAACAACCCCGTGGGTTGGGCACAAAACAGTGCAGCGAATCCACTGGAGCCTGCGGATGCTTTCAACATCCCCGTTCCGGAAGGAACTGAAGGCGGAAAAATATGTCGACTGCAATAGCACCAGCCATTGAGCGGGCACCGAGTTGCTCGCTCGACAATTATCTTGTACTTCCCGATCTCAGCATGGACGAGCGTATTGCCGCGGCCAAACGCGAACTGGGCGGCCGGGCTGTGATCCTGGGCCATCACTACCAGCGCGATGAAGTCATTCGTTTTGCGGATTTTCGCGGCGATTCCTACAAACTGGCGCAAGAAGCCGCCCGCACCAGCGCCGAATATATTCTTTTCTGCGGCGTACACTTCATGGCGGAAAGCGCTGACGTGCTGGCGCACGATGGCCAGCAGGTGATCCTGCCGGACCTGAATGCGGGCTGCTCCATGGCTGACATGGCCGAGATAGGCCAGGTGGAAAGCTGTTGGGAGCAGTTGGTAAAGCTTGGGGTCACCGACGAACAGGGCCGTGGGATTACCCCTCTCACGTATATGAATTCCACTGCGGCTATCAAGGCGTTCGTGGGTGAGCGTGGCGGGTTAGTGTGTACGTCATCCAATGCCCACCCGGCTTTTAAATGGGCATTCCAGCATAACGAAAAAATTCTGTTTTTACCCGACCAGCATCTGGGCCGCAACACAGCCTATGCCATGGGAATTCCGCTGGAGCAATGCGTGGTGTGGAACCCATTTATGGGTCTTGGCGGTCTGACTGCTGAGCAGTTGCGCCAGGCGAAGGTGATTTTGTGGAAGGGCCATTGCTCAGTGCATCAGCGCTTCCTGCCGGAGCACGTGGACAAGGTGCGCGAACGGCATCCCGGGATCAAGGTGATTGTGCATCCGGAGTGCCGTTTGGAGGTTTGCCAGAAGGCGGATGGCATCGGCTCGACGGAAAAGCTGATCAAGATGATCGCCGAAGCCCCTGCCGGAACCAAGTTTGCCGTGGGCACAGAGATCCATCTGGTCAACCGCATGGGCAAGGACTTCCGGAAAGACAATAAGATGGTAATTACGCTCGACGATTCTGGCTGCCTGTGCACGACCATGTTTCGTATTTCTCCGCAGCATTTGTGCTGGGCTCTGGAAAACCTGGTGGACGGAAATGTGGTAAACCGGATCCAGGTGCCGGCTGAAGTGAAACACTGGTCACGGGTGGCGCTGGATAGAATGCTGGAAATTTCATAGCTCAAATCTCACCATGGAGACACGGAAGCACGGAGAAACAGGAGATTGGATCGTCAGAATTCTTGATCGCCAAAACTATGGACAAGCCTAAGACATTTACGCTCGAAGAAGCCCAGATGCTGCTGCCGGTGCTGAAGTCATTGCTGGAGCGGGCGATGAAGGCGAAGCAGGAGATCGGGCAAATCGATGAAGGCTTTCAGAATTTAAAGCACCGCGTATTCCTGAGCGGCGGCCTTTTAGTGGATGTCAGGAAGGTGGCTCGTCGCCGGGCGGAGCGGGAGAAAGCCATGCAGGCGATCAAAGATGCCATCGCTGAGATCGATGCCATTGGCGTGCAAGTGAAGGACCTGGATATTGGCTTGCTGGATTTCCCATGTAAGGTGGACGACGAGATCGTTTTGCTTTGCTGGAAGTATGGCGAAGAGAAGATTGAATTCTGGCACGGCATGGAAGAAGGCTTTGCCGGCCGCAAACCGATTGACGAGCGGATCATACGTGGCAAGAAGAAAGAGAAACCAAATTGAAAAAGCGACTCCTGAAAACTTTGCGCCTCCAGAAATAATTCGTTCGCAAACGCGTCTTTTCAAAGCAGAGGCTTGAGATGGGCACACAACTCGCACTGGCCGGCAGAACAATTCTCAAATACATAACAGCGATTCCAGGATTGCTTTCGCACATGGCGATGGAAGCTACCGGGGATGCACTCATGGATACGGACCCTGCGTGGCGATTATCCTCATCTGGCGGCATCCGCTCATCGCCATGGGAACTCTGACAGGCACGGTCTTGATCATTGGGGCAACTCTGAGTTTCTCGCAGACGATATCAGGAGAGTGGAGTGGTTTCCCACGCAGCTTGTTCAGTTACGAAACAGAAAGCAAAAAAATCAATGGGACTTTCCTCACCAATCGTGGTGGATGCGTTCAAGGCTTCGAACCGTAAACTGGTTCATGGCACGCTCGTTCCGCCGTGATAATGCCTGTATTTCCTGCCTGAGCCGCGTCTCTTCTACGGTTTCTTTCCCTGTACCCATTCCGGCTTGAATTTTGAGTTGGCCAGCCACTTGACCGGTTTCATCATGGACTGAATGGCCTGCTCCATGTGAGCGAAATCGACGTGCGCAACATCATCACTGGGCTGGTGGTAATCCTGATGCAGCCCAAAGCTGGAAACGGTTTGGGCCACGATGCCTTTGCGGGCCAGGGCAAAGTTATCAGAGCGCTGGAAGAACTGCTGTTGGGGATGAGGATCGGCTACCAGTTTTGCTCCGTGATGGGCAAGTTCAGGGCCGAGATTGCTGCGGTCGTAGCCGGTGAGCCATAGCTCGTCAGGCTTTACGGCAGGATCGGCCCGGCCAATCATCTCAAACTCGAGATTGGCCACGATTTTTGTAAGCGGCACCGGCGGATGCTCAAGAAAGTACTGGTCGCCCTGGCCTCCGGTTTCTTCACTGCCGAAAAAGGCAAAGATCACGGTCCGCCGCGGTGGCTTGCCATGGGCCAATGCGTGCGCCAGTTGCAAAACAGCAATGCAGCCAGAAGCGTCATCATCGGCTCCGTTGTAGATCTCATCACCGTTGACGGGCTTGCCAGTCCCGATGTGGTCCATGTGCGCGGTGAGCAGCACTATCTGATCTTTAAGTTTGGCATCGCGTCCTGGAATCACGCCGATCACATTGCGCGTATTCCACTGTTTCTTGCCCTGGCGATAGAAATTGAATTCCCCGGAGACGTTTTGCAGGTAGCCGCCCTGGTCTCCCATGGGAGCCACGCCCATGGCGCGAAGTTCAGAGGCAAGGTAAACGGCGGTAACAAGCTCATCGTGCGTGCCGGAGCCGCGGCCCTGCATGGCGTCACTGGCCATGAATTCCATTTCGCCGTGGATGCGGTCCAGCAGGCGATCATGATGGCGGCTCCGGGCTGAGCCGGGTAAAGCAGTGGAGATTATGAGGCAAAAAACAAACAGGCGCGCGAGTTGGAAGCGCAAGAGCTCCTCCGAAAGAATTCAGTATAAATGCTGCTTTTCAACACGCGCGAAGGTGCAATGTGGATACCGTGCTAATGGGCCACGTTGGAGGGATACTGATTGAGACCCAGTATGTTCCAGAGAGACGTGCATAGAAGCTGCAATGCGAGCGCAAGGGCTGCTATAGTTGAGAGTAAAATCCAATGCAAAAATCCCCTGTCCGCGTACAAGAACCAAGGCGCTGGACCCTGCCAATTCACGCGCTATTGTGCATCCTGCTTTTTATTCTGAGCGCGCTTGCAGGTTGTGCCGGTGGCAGCTCAGATAAACCCGATTTCATGTACGTTGCCGTGCCCGAAGCGTCGCTGCGCGACAGGGTGGCGACTGTCTACAACAAAACCGGCCTGGTCCACAACGGGGAGCGGCTGGTGGTTTTGGAGCGCATGCAGAACCGTCGCTTCGTGCGGGTGCGCACGCCTCGCGGTGAAGAGGGGTGGATCCAGGAACGATATCTGGCGGACCAGGATACGTTTGATCAGTTCGCCAAAATGGCGCAGGAATTCAAGGATGCTCCCGCGCAGGGAACAGCCACAACTTCCGATCAGGTAAAAGTACACGTAGAGCCCGGGCGCAAGGAAGAATATCTCTATTTGCTGGGCGAAAAAGAGAGAGTTGAACTCCTGGAACGGCGGGCGGTGCCGCGCAATGGGGAAGTCTCTGCGGCGAAAGAAAACAAAGACAAGGACACTGAATCAGACGACGACCAGGAAAAGACCGGGCCGGTGGTGATGGAAGATTGGTGGCTGATCCGGGATGCACAGAAACGCGTGGGTTGGGTTTACGGCAGGGCCCTCTATGTGGATGCGCCGGACGAGATTGCGCAATATGCTGAAGGCGACCGAATCGTAGCGGTCTACAAACTTGATGAAGTGCCGGACGAAGGCAAAAACGTGCCTGAGTATCTGGTGCTGCTGACTGAGCCCAAAGACGGGATGCCATACGATTTCGATCAGATCCGGGTTTTCACCTGGAATGCGCGCAAGCACAGATATGAGACTGCCTATCGCGAAAGAAACCTGAACGGCTTTCTTCCGGTGAAATTGGGCCAGCAGGAGTTTGAAAAGGAAGGAAACCTGCGGACTTTTGCGCTGCACGTTAAAGCCGATGATGGCAAAGACCGGCAGCAGCTCTACAAATTCAACCCGCCGATTGTGCGCAAATACTACGCTCCGGGCGAGCAACCTCCGCCTAAGACAAAAAAGAAGCATGCTGAGGCAACTTGGCGGCATGCGTCCCATCACGGCTAAATGGAAGTGGCTGGCATCCGGGCACTTTCTTTCGCCTTCCAAGATTGATATGGCAGAGAAAGTAAACAAACTGGGCCTGGAACGTGACTACAAGAAGTTTCTGTATTTCATTGATGGGAATGGAAACGTCTGTAAAAAATCAAAATCGGGCGAAGGAGAGACTGAAGTGGTGGTGCCCAACGCGGTTGAGCGCGACAATCAGTTTCTCTATTTCATTGATAAAGAAGGAGATGTAGCCCGGTCTCCGCGCGCAGCCCGCAAGACCAAAAAGGCAGCTTGAGACGCACTTCTGAATGAGCCCCGGCGCATTGAACTTGCTGGTTTTTCGCGAGGGGCGCAGACGTGTTTGTGGGGAGGAAGTAAGGAGCCGGCTGCACAATCAGTTGGTAAGTCTTAGCCCAGCAGCTTCCAGGGATGAGCTTCTTACGGCACTTCTCTGTGCCGGCGAGCTGGAATGCGGAACAGTTGATGCTGAATGTCCTTCTGAAGGCATTCAACAGATTAGCGACGGATTAGCAGAGTCTCTGGTGGGTTTTAAGAAACCTGAACAAAAGGACCTGCTGAGACTTGTGTCTGCTTTTTGCCCGCCGAACCAGATCAGCATCTCCGTGCCGGAAGGGTTCGCCTATTACGCGCTCCATCCGCTTGCCTATTCAGACGCTGTAACAACAAAGCTTACGAATCTCGCGAATCATATTGCGGTGGTCGGAATCCGCAGCATTGGAAGCACGCTCAGCGCGATGGTTGCCGCAGGGTTGCGAAAGCAGCGAAAGCAAGCTTCGCGAATCACAGTTCGCCCGCACGGGCATCCGTACAATCGCGAGTTGCGGCTTTCAGGCGAGCAACAGGAATTTGTTGCGCGAGCACTGGCAGAAGACGCAGATTTCCTGGTGGTGGATGAAGGGCCGGGATTGAGTGGTTCATCTTTTCTTTCGGTCGCGGAAGCGCTTGTGGCCCAGCACGTGCCGAGAGAACGAATCACGCTTATTTGCGGTCATGAACCAGACTTCCGGCAATTCAGGGCACACGATGGACAGCGACGGGCGCAGGATTTCCGCTGGGTTGCCGTGGATTGTGCTCCGCGCCGGCCAGAGCAGGCGACGGACTTCATTGGCGGAGGCAATTGGCGGGAAAGGCAATTTGCCGATCGCAGCGCTTGGCCGGAGACGTGGACGAGTTTTGAGCGACTGAAATACGTTTCTTCACCGGGGCAAAGCCAGGCGCGGTTATTCAAGTTTCTCGGGTTGGGACACTATGGCGATGAGGTCTTCCGGCGCGAGCAGTGTGTAGCACAAGCCGGATTTGGCCCTGCGCCACACCGCGAATCTGACGGCTTTGCTTCATATCCACTGGTGAGTGCTCGCCCCATGAGCGCGGCAGATTTGCATGAAGATGTCCTGCGCGGCCTCGCGGAATACTGCGCCTTCCGCGCGAAGGCTTTTCCAGCACCCGTGAGTGACCTGGGTGCGCTGCAAGAGATGACGCAGCACAACCTTGCACAACTTGGGGTTGAGTTGCCGGTTGCACTCCAACTTGAGCGCCCGGTAATCGCAGATGGCCGCATGCAGCCGCATGAATGGCTGTTTACTCCGGAGGGAAAGATGCTCAAGACTGACTCAGGCAGTCACGGCGATGATCATTTCTTTCCCGGGCCGACTGACATTGCGTGGGATTTGGCGGGTGCGATTGTGGAATGGCGGATGAATCAACAGCAGATGGATGCTCTACTCGCGCATTATGGCCGTTTAAGCGGCGACAATGCGGCAGCGCGCATTGATGATTTTATTGCCGCGTACACCACGTTCCGCACTGCATACTGCCTGATGGCGGCGAATGCTCTCGACGGAAGTGATGAGGCAATCCGTATGCAGGGCGCTTCCGAGAGATACCGGAATCGTCTTCTTGTGCATGCGCCCGCCGCGATGGCGACCGGATCTTAAAAAAAACGCCGCAGTCCATCTCAATGAAAGCTGGATTCAGGCTTCGCCGCTCGGCGATTCTCGCTTCTTTCTTTTTCAGAAGCTGTTAACCTTCGGCAACCCTTGTGCGTTTTAGAGTCGGAGGAAGTGATATGGATCCGATGTTTCAATCCCAGTTGAAAGACTGGGTGTTAATGGTCGCCATGCTGCTCATGACGGTGTGGGGTCTTTACATTGTCACAATTGCGGTCCGGCGCAAGCATCAGAGCACCATGCAGAAGGCGTTGCTGGATAAATTTTCTTCCGCGCATGACTTCGCCGAATTCATGCAATCGCCCGCCGGCCAGAAATATGTAATGAGCTTTGCGGATGCGGTGACCAGCCCGCGGAATGCCATTCTGAAGTCAGTCCAGATCGGTATAGTTCTGGTATTCATGGGTGGTGGATTCATGAGTGCGAACAGGCCCGGTGCTCCCTACAACCTGCTGACCGAAGGTTTGGGAGATATCTTATTTAGCCTTGGCTTCGGGTTCCTGATCTCCGCTCTCGTCTCCTATTTCATCTCCAAGAAGCTGGATTCCAAGATCAAGGAGTAGCGTTTGTTTGCAGCGATGGGAGCACGGATACTCGCCATGAGCTTGAGCAAAGAACGCTCGGAACTCGCGGAGCACGAGCAGACGGCGCAGGCCGACTTTGAGGCGTTTTATCTGCGTACGTCGCGGACGCTGCACGGCTATCTTTGCCGGCTGAGCCGTGATTGTGGCACAGCAGACGAGGTGCTCCAGGAGGCCTACATCCGCATGATCAACGTACCAGCCATGGACGATGGGCAGCGCAAAGCCTACCTTTACACCACCGCCACCAACATATTGCGTGACCGCTGGCGCAG
>DASUBD010000566.1:0-3502 GCA_035763445.1 Candidatus Angelobacter sp. | reverse complement strand
ACCCACGCCTGTGGAAAACTTGGATTGATTTTTAGTTTCCTTGTCTCGTGACTAAAACGTTACAATCCTGATCAATTCAAAATTATGGCGACAGAAATCGTAACCGTGGAATCCCCGGTGATTCGCGCTGCAGGAGGAATTCTTCAGCGCGTTACACCACGCGGCGATGAAGTTTTGATCGTCTATCGGAAACGCTATCAGGACTGGATCCTGCCCAAGGGAGAGGTCAAAGATGGCGAGTCATTCCAGGAAGCTGCTCTGCGCGAAGTAGCGCAGGAAACAGGCTGCTCGTGCCAGCTTGGTAATTATCTCGGCACCATCAGTTACTCCGATCACGGCACACCGAAAGTCATTATGTTCTGGAAGATGACAGTGCTTGAGGAGCGTCCAGTGCTTGAGGCCGGGGAGACCGCAGACGTGGCATGGATGCCTCTTCCGGCGGCGGTTCAGAAGCTTTCACAATCGCAGGAAAAAGCCTTGCTCTCGCGCTTGAGCAGCGCGGCCCGGCCGGTGCAGCAGGTCCAGCCCCCATCCTGGAGTACTGAAACGGCTTCACAAAGAAAGAAAGGATCCATTGAAGACGAGCGCGTCCACGCTCGGGTCCTCCGCGAAGCTGAAGCGTTCCGCGTGGAGCTTGCATTCCTTGAACGCCGCAGCAGCCAAGGTGACAAGGCCTGGGCGGCAGCGGCCCACGACCAGTTGACTAATGTGTTGCGGTGCCTTGAAAGCAACGATATTGAAGGCGCTCTCTTTTGCCTGCATGCAGCCCGTCGCTTTGCCGTCTACGGATTGAATAAGGCAGAACTCATCACGCGCGCCCATATTTTGCGCGAAGAGGCGCAGAAAATCAGTTCCTGGCGTGGTGACGCTATGGATAGCCTGCTCTCCGCCAATGATGAAGAGATCTCGGCCGATCAATTGGCAGACGCCATGAAGTTGCGCGACGAAGAATCCACCAATCAGTACTACCGCAACCGGCTGGCTGGAGACCACCTGCGGATCTTGCTAATGATCTGCGCTGTCGCCGTGGTTGCGATGCTTCCGCTGATGCTGCTTTCCGGGCCGGTTCGCATGGTTGCACCGGTGCTTCTGTTCGGTCTGCTTGGATCTTGTTTTTCTGCCGCTCAGTCTTTAATGAAGGGTAAGAGCGATTCCATTATCCCGAATGTTTTTGTGATGCTCACGCCTGTGCTTTTTGGAGCTGTGGCCGGGCTGGCAGGTTTTGCCGTGCACGAGTATCTTTCAGGACTGTTCAATTTTCCGCGGCCACATTGGGGCGCGCTTCTGGGTTTGTCATTCCTCTTCGGAACGCTGTGTCAGCGGGTACTTGCTCGTTTTGCCGTGCCCAAACGAAGAAAGAAGAACCACTGACCCGATCCATCTGCACTGATTTTGGTTTCTTTGAACCCACAAGCCATCCCGTCCAAAGGTTCTGAGCCGCTGGCCCGCCGGTTGGGCCTGTTCGACGCCACCATGTTGGTGATGGGTGGAACCATTGGAGCCGGCATCTTCATCAATCCCTACGTTGTCGCTCAGGTGGTCCACACGCCGGCGCTGGTGCTGGGAGCGTGGATGCTGGGCGGTGTGATTGCGTTGATCGGCGCTTTTATCTGGGCAGAACTTGCGGCTCGCATGCCGCAGGTTGGAGGACAGTATGCCTATCTGCGCGATGTTTACCATCCTCTGATCGCGTTTCTATATGGCTGGGTGCTGCTCCTGGTGATCCAGACAGGCGGCATGGCGGCTGTAACGGTCACGTTCGCCCGTTATTTCATTGAACTCACAGGTATGCACGGCGCCGACTGGCAAATTGCCATCGTCACTCTGTTTGTGCTGACGGTTGTGAATTGCATGGGCGTTCGGGCAGGCGGATCAGTACAGAGCGCATTGATGGTGATCAAGATTTTCGCCATCGCGCTGCTGGTGATGGCGGGAGGATTCCTTTTAAAAGGCGCACACATTATCTGGAAACCTCTGCTCGATCAGCCTGTTTCAGCGAGCTTGTTGTCTTCTTTTGGCGGGGCCATGGTGCCTGTCTTGTTTGCCTATGGCGGCTGGCAAACTGCCTGCTTCGTTGCGGGAGAACTGAAACAACCCAGACGAGATCTGCCTCGAGCGCTGGTGCTGGGGGTGATCGGCGTGGCGGTTCTCTACAGCGCAGTCAATTTTATTTATGTGCGCGGTCTCGGAGTGCAAGGACTGGCAGCAACAACCACACCAGCATCAAGAGTGATGCATCTGGCTATGGGGCCCAAAGGCGCATTGATTATTGCTCTGGGGATTGCCGTTTCAACTCTGGGCTTTCTGAGCCAGAGTGTTCTTACCGCGCCACGCGTGTACTTTGCCATGGCGGAAGACAGAGTCTTCTTTCGCCAACTGGCCTGGGTGCACCCGAAAACGCGCGTGCCCGTTGTGGCTATCACGCTGCAAAGTATCTGGACGGTGGTGATTCTTCTCTCCGGGCGGTACGACCAGATTCTGAACTATGTGACCTCAATGGACTTCCTTTTCTTCTGCGCCACGGCAAGCTGCTTGTTTGTTTTACGTCGCAAGGATAAGGAGAGCCGGGCATACTTCCGTGTGCCAGGACATCCATGGACTACTGGGTTCTTCTGCATCGTCAGCGCGAGCGTGGTTGGCAACGCAATTTATCGCTATCCCAGTAATACATTGATCGGATTCGCAATTCTCGCCACCGGCGTGCCTGTATATTACATCTGGAAATGGACCATAAAATGACTCAGATCCGCAGCGGCGCCAGTTCCCGGTACATGCAATGGGCCAAGCTAAGGTCTACAGCCAAATACAACCTGGCCACCAGCGGGATGATGAACCTGCCTCTCTCAGCATTAGGAGTCAAGCTGGAGGAACTCGAAATCAACGGACCTACAGTTTATAGCTATGAGCCCCTGCTGAACGCCCTGGCAACGCGGTATCGGGTCCCGCAGGAAAATGTAGTCAGTGCCATGGGTACATCTTTCGCAAATTATCTCGCACTCGCCGCTGCCACAGAGCCAGGAGATGAGGTGCTGATTGAACAACCAACGTATGACCCGATTCTGGGCGCCGCCAGGTATTTAGGACTGCAGATCAAGCGCTTTCAACGAAAGTCTGAGACTGGGTTTGCGCTCGATCCCGCGGAAGTAGAACGCAATCTCACTTCGCGAACGCGGCTGATTGTTCTCTGCAATCTGCACAACCCGAGCGGAGCATCTACTCCGGATACGGTCCTCAGCGAATTGGCCCGATTGATGAGCAAGAATCGAGGGTACGTGCTGGTGGATGAGGTTTATCGCGAAATGCTCTTTGCGGCTGAGCCGCAGACGGCATTTCACATCGATCCTGGGCGCTTCATCGTCACCAGCAGCCTGACCAAGGCATATGGCTTGAGCGGACTGCGGTGCGGGTGGATCCTGAGCCCTGCAGAGTTATCCGAGCGCATGTGGCACATTCACGATGTCCATGCCGCCACGTATCCATTCATGGCTGAGTATCTCAGCGT
>DASUBD010000565.1:0-3435 GCA_035763445.1 Candidatus Angelobacter sp. | reverse complement strand
TAAAGCCCTCGCCAACCACCTTTTCTGCTGTGTCCTTGTCACCCATTTCAATGTACAGGTTGGCTGCGGAGTGGAGAGCCTGGGCCTGTCCTCCGAGCGGCATATCAGGCACGATTTTGCGCAGCTCGCTCAAAGCCTGGCTTGCCACAGAGGGGTCCTTTTTCACGTACGCCCGAGCGATGGCTGAAAGGGCGTTGCCGCGGGGAGAGTAAGTCCAGTCGGCGATCACGATGGGCAATGTGGTGGTCCGCGCAAGAGCTTGAACAGGGTCTTTCTCGGCGTCGTCGACAACCTGTTTCATTTGCTGCCGCGCCTGCTCAGCAGCCTGCATCTGCGCCGCCATGGCGGCATTCTTTTGATCACTGGAGCTAATTGAGCGTTCGACGCGGGTATTGGCCGGCGGACCCTGCCTTTTGTCCCCGATATCGGCTGCTTTCGGCGGCTCCTTCGGTGTCGGCATCACCGATTCAATCCCCATGGGATATTGCTGGAGCTTGGCCTGAAGCGCCTGGTTTTCGTCCAGCAACCCCTTCGCGCGTGTTTCATCCAGCCGCTCAAGGATCGGCAATAACGCAAATAGCTGGAACTGGTAGTTGCCCTCGAAGTTTACTGCGCCTCCGGAGCCGCCAATGGTTATGTTGTTTCCGTGGTTTTCCTCATCCTGGTTTTTCGCCTGGCTCAGGATGTCTTCGATGGCGGAGAGAACGACCTTTGGCGGCATCTCGCCGTAATGCTTCACGATCATGTCGGTAAGCGACGAACCAACCTGGATGCCGGAATGCTTGTGGTTTTTATAGCTGTTGACGGCCTGGATGAACAAGCCCTGTTTTTCCGCCATCATGTCAGCCGGCAAGGCCTGCATGAGGGAGCCGCCGCTGCCGTAAGGGAATTCGTCCCAGGCGGTGACTTGGTTCACCAGATCAATGGCATTATCGAATTTCTTTTTGTCTGTGTAGAGGCGGATGATTCTCTCCGACGTCTGCTTTCTCACTTTCAACTCGGCCTGGGGAAGAAGCTCCTGCACGTCATCAAGCGAGAGAGGGAGCAGGCCGGCGAAGATGTCTTCCTGCAATCGCGTTTTTGTGTCGTCATCATCGTGAATTTCAAGCGAAGCTGTAAAAGCGTCGTGCAACAGGGCGCGGGAGCGTTTCTCATCCGGCACAGGCAGGCTGGCCGAGATCTGCAGGAGGGCATAGCTCCGCATCGGCGATTCCAGGCCGCGTGAGGCCGCTTCTGATGCTTCCAGAATGTCCAGCGCCTTCTTTTGCTGTTCCGTGAGCTTTCGCTTAGCAGGAACATTTGCGGTGGCAGCTACACGTCGGGCAGCGGCCGGCGCAGCGTCTTTCGGGCTTGCTTCCTGACCCAGTGCAAAGGAGGAGACACACATACAGCCGACAGCGATTGATAAGCGGATCAAATTTCGAATCATAGTGCCAGCTCCTCGACTGGGTTGGAGAACAGGGAAGCGCCCCAGTTTAGACGCCCAACCTCTTAGATTGTAAGCTGCTGATTTTCTTGCAGGAATTTTGAAAAAGCCGACCGGGTGGCTATTGGGGTATGGTTTCCACTGCGCCGCCGCGCAGGCGCCAAATCACACCATGCCGGACAGGCAAGGATAGGCGCTCATGACGCGAGAGACCGAGGTATTCGCCACGGATCATACGCGTGGTGATCCCATGCGAAACTGCAATGACGGCGCCGCTCTGTTCTGCCAGCCAGGAGCGAACCCGCTCCTGAAAATGATCGTAAGACTCCCCACCAGGCGCCCGGAACCACCATTCAGCGTTGGAATCGCCACCCACCACGCCTTTGCACAGCTTGTTCACCTCCGTGCGGGTGAGGCCTTCCCAACTGCCCAGCGTCATCTCCTGCAAACGGGAATCTATCATCAACTCCGGCCCGGGAACGTGCTGCCGGATGATGGCTGCCGTCTCTCGTGCGCGGCCCAGGGGGCTTGCCTGTATCAGCCGCTGTTGCGGACCGAGCAGGCGCGATAGAAGGCGGCCGAGTTGCTCTGCCTGCTCGCGTCCGCGCGCAGTAAGGGAAGAATTTTGCTGGCCTTGAAGACGGCCATCGCGGTTCCACTCTGTTTCTCCGTGACGCACCAGGTAGATCTCAGCACCCGGATCAATCGCCTTCATTGCGCCTCTTTTCAAGTGACATCCTTACACTGAATACATGTGCAGCCGAATGGAGGTCAATATGAAGAGAGGTCCCAAAGCCAGGATGAAGCAGCGTTAAGACCTGAATTGAAGCTGGGAAATGCGTGTTAGAGGCCAAGAGTAATGTAGTGCTGCCTGAGAGAGGACATGTTGCGCAGGCTCAATTCGATCCAATGCTTCCTGCGATCCAGAAATTGCGAATATGCCAGATGGAACCGGACTGCGGACTTGAGTAAGAGTTCACCAAGGCGCGACCGTGATATGCAGTTTGAGGCAACAGGTTTGGGGTCACAGCAAAACCAGAGGTCGTGGGCGGAGGGATCCAGTCCGAGTCTTTCAATCGTGTTGCATATCTCGCACTGCATATTCAAACCTGCCTATGTTCGATTAGACCCTCACCCGCCCAAAAAGTTTCACAGAATGTGAGATGTTGCTCGCCATCCATGCGTTATCTCATTATGCGACGCTTTCCTGTGTCAAAACCCGTGACCCCTGTCACATCTATTTAGAGCGTCCGTTATGAAAATCGTTACAGCAAAGTTTCTCCCGGCATTAAGCCGGTAATTAAGGAGGGGACTATGAAGATCCTTCTAACGACGGATGGCTCGTCATTTTCAGAAGGCGCACTGCAAACCATAACCTCCACTATACGTAGCGAGGGCAGTGAAGTTCTGGTGCTTGAGGTTGTTGAGCCTCTGGTGTTCACGGCGCCGCCGCAGATGGCACCCGGATATGCGCCCGAACAGGCGGCGAGATTAAAAGAGCAGTTCCGGGAAGCGACAAAGACGACGGCGGAATCGGCGGACTTCCTCCGTCAAGCGGGGTTCAAAGCTGACTCACGCGTCATCGAGAGCGATGTGCGTACAGGCATTCTGCAGATTGCGACCGAATGGGAGCCTGACCTGATCGTACTGGGATCGCACGGACGTCGCGGAATTGAGAAATTCCTGCTGGGCAGCGTGGCAGAATCAGTCGCCCGTCACGCGAAATGCTCAGTATTGATTGTACGGGAAATACCGAAAGCGGCAGCAGCAGTTCAAGCTGCCTGAATGCAGAGGTAGAGACCTTCGGCGATGCGGGCAGCGATCAGGCAGCCTAGCGCTGAGGTTTGCCTGCACTTTTCTTACGGCCGGCGTGCGTCTTCTTTCTGCTCATGCCGGCCCCGCTCTCAAGCCGAGGCTCCGCTCCGGTTCGCCGGCCGGAATTTCCGCCGGCCATGGATTCCGATCCTTGCTGGTGATGTGGTTGTTTGGATAGTCGTGTGATGGGTCGT